>NZ_FMXO01000019.1 GCF_900104215.1 Desulfonatronum thiosulfatophilum
AGCCTTTGGCGCGTTGGATTGGTACGTGCAGCAGCGGTTTGGTCGTTTTCTGACGACCAGGAGCCAACGGCGCAGCCGACGTCTGGGTGAAGGTTCGCTGTATGCGGCCTTGCAAGGCCTGGGGTTGGTCTACCTGCGTAAGAGATACAAAAGCCGTCAACTCCTTGTGAATGCCTGTGGCTGAAAGATCATCGGAGAGCCGTATGCGGGAAAACCGCACGTACGGTTCGACGAGGGGGCGCTGATGTCCGGAATGCATATCAGTAGACACGTAGTAGTCGCGTGCGACGAGGCGTTCGGTAAAAGTCCTGAGTGACGAAGGAATTAGCGCTCTACTCTACACGTACGTTTTATCGCATTGGCCAAGTCAAGGTGTGTTGCAGCAGAATTCGCTTTGCTACGCTTATGAGGCAGCCCGGCCTTGATTTCGCGCAAAATCTGAAGACCGTCCACCTGGGCTTCGCGTTTTGTCGTAATTGCATTGAGCATTGTCTGCAGTTTCAAAAAATCAGTGCTTCGAATCATGCCCACCATTCCTCCCAACACAAGTCGGCGCAAAGCCAATTCGCCGCGCGTGCTCTCGCGAATCTTTTCCGCCAGCGGCAAAAATAAGAAGTTTGCCAGTACAATGCCATATAGCGTTGAAACCAAGGTAACAGGAATGCTTCGCAATATCAGCGAAGTATCTCCCAATCCAACAAGCATGCCGACAAGGCCGATGACGCTGCCGGCGACTCCGAAAGATGGAGCATACGTCGCCATGTTCCTGAAGATTCGCTCCATCTCTTCCCGGTGTTGGACAAACGCCTTGGCTTCGGCCTGAAAGATTTCCCGAATTTCCATTTCAGTATACCCATCCTCTATCATTTCAACCCCATGAATTAAAGGCGGGTAGTGCGGCGTTTCCTCGCTCAGGTTGATCCGGCCCGTGCGTTTGTACACATGGGCTGTGCGCAACAGTTCTTTGACCAGAATCTGTTCGGAGATGTTCTTCTCGGAATAGGCCGCGCCGGCACTGCGCCAAGCCTGGCGTACCCCCTCAGGACCGCTGCCCAGCACGACTGACCCCAATGTCCCGAATACAACCACAAGCATGGCAGTGGCGTTGAAGTAGATGGAGGCTTGTCCGGAGAAGAAAAATACGCAACTGAATCCAATAAAGCAGATTGCCGCGGCAATCAGGGTCCTGCTCTTCATGAACTTGCTCCTGGTGAATAGTGCTGTTCAGCGTGCACTTGAAGGTTGATCAGGGTCGATACGAATTTCCAGCCGACGTTGCGAATTCCTTGTCTCGATGAAATCCGGCAACAGAGGGTGGGCCGTGCCGCGGGCCTGGATGATCAACATCTCTGGGTTGATGCCGGCTTGATGAACAAAGTGCTCCGCGACCGCGGCAGCTCGGAGAGCCGCGACCTCCCACGCTCCTTGCTCAGAGGTGCGAGAGCCCTGAGGCGTGGGAGGCGCATCGTCGGCAAATCCTGTGATGACAATGGTTCCCTGGGCTACGGAGATGGCATGTCCGATCTTTGACAGTAAAAGCCCTGGGCGATGCTCAATCTCGTAACTCATGGGATTAAAGAAATTTTCGCCGAAGAGTGAGATGACAATGGAGGCGTCTTCCGTAAAAGCGACATTGAGCATCCGCTCATGGCCAAGCAGCCTCTCCCGAAGTACTTCGTACAGGGGCAACATGTTCAGTTGCGCGTTTGAAGAGGTAACGGACTGGATGGATGCGGTGGAGCGGTGACTGAGCACCAGGCGCTCCTTTTCCCGGAGGGAAAAGACGAACAGAACAAGAAACAGGATGAACATGACCATCATCAGGTCAGACCAGGGAACGGACCAGGTAGCGTGACGCTGCTCGCCCTGCTCCAGCGCGAATTCCGGCAGATTCATCGGCATCCGATGTTCGGATGATCTGATATGGTCGTTAATTGTATTCTTTTGAGGCATAACAGGCTCTTTGGTTGTGAGCCTTTATTTGCAAGTTAGGTGCCTGTTCAAGAAGCAAAGCTTGCCTATCTTGCGTTGCCTGTTCTCTCGTTAAAAATCTTTAAATTTTAGGATTTTGGGCAGAAAACATAATGTGTTTATAAATGAGATTGAGCACGCCATGTGTGCCCGCTGGATCATCACGTCGAGATTTTGGCTACAATTGCCGGTGTGACATGCTCCTTCCCCCATAAAATGCGGGAACAAAATCCTTTGTTGAATTGGCTTGCGTAAGGCAATGAAAACGTTCATTGAGAACGTTTTTTTGAGTCCTATTGCTGCTTGAGCCTGATAGTTTGAAATGAAATCGCGTTGCAACGAGTCGAGCGTACGGCAATCTATGCCGGCAAAGGACTTTGCGAGGCCGCGAAATCAAGGTAAGCTGGACAGCAGTGAGTAGCTACAGAGACATACAGAGCTGAGGCTCGATGCGAGCTCAGCCTCGTCAATTGAAACAGAAACGCGATGATCACCCGCCGGAGGATTTATGATGAATGCAGTAGGAAGGACGAGTTGCCTGTGGATACTTTTCGGAATGCTGTTCCTGGTGGGCGGCCATGGAATGGCAACCGCACAGGAGTCAGCGGAACAATCACCTGAATCAGTACCCCAGACGCAGGATCAGCCTGTTCCGCAGCCCAGACATGCGCCCCCCGCCGATGAGGAGTCCGCAGATATTCCAGATACGGGCATCCCCGTGCTTGTCGAACATGTCGGAAACGATCCTGTGGGCATGCGTCTGGCGCTTCACCTTAAGGAAACCTTCCAGAAATCTTCCCTATTCCGCTTGGCCGGGGGAGAGGAAAAACATCTTAATCTGCGGCTGATCACCCGCCCGCAATTTCCGGAACGGCCTTTCCTCGGATCCGCGTATGCAGTGGTTTGGCGCTATGTGGAGTCCGGAGACGTGCTGGCATACTACCTGAGTGATCGATTAGGGTTTGTCGATGCGGATGTTGTTGCCCAGGAGGCGGAAGTCCTGGTCGCTGAGACGGACAAGGTCGCATCGCGATTTAGGTATCTGTTGGAATAGAAAAACGAACGATTCGGACGAGATTTCGAAGTTGGTCTTCATGTGGCTTGGGATAGGTGCGGAGGGCTCCGCGAAATCTGACGGCTTGATCCGGTCGCTTGTTCCGGATGGGATGAGAGGTGTGATGCTGCTTCAAGACAGACTGAAGCATTCGCGAATAATGTTGGATGAAATCTTCAGCCAATACGGCCCCGACCGGACTGCCGTGGCCTGGACCGGCGGCAAGGACTCCACCGTGGCACTCTGGCTGTGGCGCGGGCTCCTGCAGGAGCATGGCAAATTCCCACCACGTGCCGTCAATCTGGATACGGGATTGAAGTTTCCGGAAATCCTGGAGTTGCGTGACCGGATGACTCAGGAGTGGGACGTCACCTTGCACGTCCAGCGGCCGGATATCGACCTGAACGTTTATCCCGTAGCCGCGGACAAATTGACCTGTTGTCGGGATCTGAAAATCCTGCCGCTGCAGAAGGCCATTGATGAGTGCGGCATCACGGCCTTGATCACTGGCCTGCGCCGAGACGAACATCCGAACCGCACCGATCGGGACTATATCGAACAGCGCCGCAATCCGGACCACGTCCAGGTCAATCCGATCCTGGACTGGACGGAAATGGACGTTTGGGCCTGCATCATGGAGCACGGGCTGCCCTACTGCAGCCTGTACAACGTGGGCTATCGATCCCTGGGCTGCATGCCCTGCACCCTGGCTCCGGATCAAGTGCAAGGCGACGCGGAACGGGCTGGGCGGGACCCGGAAAAGGAACGTCAGATGGAAAGCCTGCGAAGCCTTGGGTATTTCTAGGATAATCCGATATGCGCATCTTGAGTGTCGGCGGATCGGATTTTGTACCGGCCTGGAGGAACATGGGGCATGATGTTCTCACTCTGGGCAAGGGGAGCGGCCTGGATGTTGCGCTGGAGCAACCCATTGGTCTGCGTGAACTCTGGGAAATCCTGTCTTCCCAAAATTTTCGTCCGGATTTGACGGTCTGGGTGGATCGCTGCCGCCCCCTGGAGGTCTTCGGGCTGGAGCGGATGCCGGGAGCGGTGATCGGCTTTTCCATCGACCAGTACTGCAATCCATGGCATGTGCCCTACAGCTGGGCGTTTGACCTCTTTCTGGTGGCGCAGAAGGATTACCTGCCGCTCTTCGCGGACCATAGAGCCTGGCGGGAATGCCGCTGGTTTCCGCTCTATTGCCGACCGGATGTTGATCGGGACGAGGGGCTCGAGCGGGATATCCCGGTGAGTTTCGTGGGCACCCTTGATCCACCGTTGAACAGGTCCCGGCGGCCTTTTCTGCAGCAGTTTCGAAGCCGATGTCCGACCATTGTACAGCACGGCGCCTATACGGAAATTTTTAATCGCAGCATGATCGTGCTCAATCAGAGCGCTGTGGGCGAGCTGAATTTTCGTCTCTTTCAGGCCGCGGCCTGCGGCGCGGCCGTGCTTACGGAAGATGTGCCCAACGGTTTGCGGGATGCCTTTACACCCGACGAGGAAATCCTGGTCTATCCCCGAGGCAATGCCGGCGAAGCAGTGCGAATCGCATTCGATGCCTTAAGTGAGCCGGAACGACTGAGAAAGATCGCGCTACAGGGCAAACGCAGAGTTTTGCGAGAGCATAGCGCGACGGTCAGAGCCAAAGAAATCATCCGCCTGGCCGAGAAATTGCTCACCTCACGAGTGGAATTAAAACGCAAGACAGGATCAGTTCTGGTTCGTGAACACATGATTAAAACCTACACATTCCTGGCATCTGACGCAGACTTGCCTTTGCCCCTGGATCATCGCCAACTTTACATCGAAGCCGCCCGAGAGACTTTTCTGGGCCAAGTATAAGATTTGACCGACAAATCCTCGCACCTCCCACTCTCCTCACATTATGAACACCTCCTCGAACTTCCCTGGTCGCGCAAATTCTTTCCAGAAACGTCTGGCGCGAAGGCTCCCGCGTTACATGTGCCGCTCCTGAATTCGCAAGAATTTTGCGACTCCCTGCGGAGTAGAGTGGTTCATCAAACGTTGGAATGGGCGAATGCACCTTGTCCAATTGGTCATACCTCACTGAACATTGATGGATGGCGCGGATGTGTTTACCTGAGGACAAACTGTGGGTAGAAAAACTGCTGCCGCATAAGAGGGCAGAAGTGGCCCCTGTCGATCGCCAATCCGAGGGAATTACCAGAACAATGACGAACACATCCGACGCAACTCCCATTCCCCGTCGCCATCCCACAAGAACCGTCACCTTGGGAGGCGTGCCTCTGGGCAGCGCGCATCCCATCCGCGTGCAGAGCATGACCAACACGGACACCCGGGACGCGGAGGCCACCATCCGGCAGATCTCCGAGCTGGTCGAGGCCGGATGCGAGTTCGTGCGGCTGGCCGTGCCGGACGAAAATGCCGCGCAAGTTCTGCCGGCGATCCAGTCCGCCGCTCCGGTGCCGCTCATCGCGGACATTCATTTCGACCACCGCCTGGCCCTGAAGGCTTTGGAAGCCGGGCTGCAGGGGCTGCGCATCAATCCCGGCAACATCGGTTCCAAGACCTATGTGGATCGGGTGGTGGACGCGGCCTCCGCCAATGGGGCATGCATCCGGATCGGCGTGAACGGCGGCTCCCTGGAAAAGGAACTTCTGCAAAAATACGGCGGAGCCACGCCGGAAGCCATGGTCGAGAGCGCTCTCGGCCATGCGGTGCTGCTGGAAAAGCGCGGCTTCGGCAATTTCAAGATCTCCTTAAAATCCTCCTCGGTCCCCCGAACTATTGCCGCCTATCGCCTGCTGGCCGCTCGGCTGGACTGTCCGCTGCACGTGGGCATCACCGAGGCCGGAACCCTGCTCCGGGGCGCGGTCAAGTCCGGGGTGGGACTGGGGATCCTGCTCTGGGAAGGTCTGGGCGACACGCTACGGGTGTCGCTGACCGCGGATCCGGTCCTGGAAGTCCGGGCAGCCTGGGAAATTCTCCGCTCCCTGGGTCTGCGCCAACGCGGTCCGGAAATCATTTCCTGCCCCACCTGCGGACGGACCGAAATCGATCTGCAGGATCTGGCCGAGGAAGTGGAACGCCGTTTGGCCGGGGTGACCGACGTGTTCACCGTGGCCGTAATGGGCTGCGTGGTCAACGGGCCGGGCGAAGCCCGGGAGGCGGACATCGGACTGGCCGGAGGCCGGGACTGCGGTCTGATATTTAGCCGCGGCGAAATCCTGCGCAAAGTCCGCGGCCGGGATGAACTGCTCCCGGAATTCATGCGCGAGCTGGAAGCGTTTTTGGTGGAGCGAAGAGCAGGTGGTGATCAGTAACCAATTAATCGACTTCCGGTTCAGAGAACATGTTTAGGGCTGCACTCTACGATAATTATTTCAACAAAAAGGATTTTACATGCGCTGGAGCAAATACTACCTGCCGACCCTGAAGGAGCATCCGGCTGAGGCCGAGGTGGTCAGCCACCGTTTGCTGATGCGAGCGGGGATGATCCGCAAGCTGACCTCCGGGATTTATACCTACCTGCCCCTGGGGCTGCGCTGTCTGGACAAGATCGCCAGGATCGTGCGCGAGGAGATGAACCGGGCCGGGGCTCTGGAAGTGTTCATGCCCATGGTTCAGCCGGCGGACCTGTGGAAGGAATCCGGACGCTGGGTGGTCTACGGGAAGGAGTTGCTGCGCATCCAGGATCGTCATGGCCGGGATTACTGCCTGGGGCCGACCCACGAGGAAGTGATCACCGACCTGATCCGGGGCGAGATCCGTTCCTATCGGCAGTTGCCCGTGAACCTGTACCAGATCCAGACCAAGTACCGGGACGAAATCCGGCCCCGGTTCGGACTGATGCGCGGCCGGGAATTCATCATGAAGGACGCCTACTCCTTCGACCGGGACGACGAGGGCGCGGACGCGAGTTACCGGGCCATGTACGATGCCTACATGCGCACGTTCACCCGTTTCGGAATGGTCTTCCGGGCCGTGGAAGCGGATTCGGGGGCCATCGGCGGCAGCTTTTCCCACGAGTTCATGGTCCTGGCGAGCACCGGCGAGGACACCATTGCCGTATGCACGGCCTGCGACTTTGCAGCGAATCTGGAGAAAGCGGAAGCGGTTCTGCGAGGAGTTGGCGACGAAACGCAAGCTCCCCCCATGGAGCAGGTGGCCACGCCGGACAAACATACTGTGGAGGATGTGGCCGAGTTTCTGGGAGTGGAACCCGCACGCATCCTGAAGACCCTGCTTTATGAGGTCGACGGACGGCCCGTGGCGGCAGTCATCCGCGGAGATCGCGAGTTGAATGAAATCAAGCTGAAGAATGTGCTCGACGCCAATGAGCTGAACCTTGCCACGCCGGAGCAGGTTCAGGCCTGGACCAAGGCGCCGGTGGGATTTGCCGGTCCCGTGGACCTGCATGTGGACGCCATCTGGGCGGACCGGGAGGTGGGGATGAGTCGGGACTGGATTTCGGGCGCCAACCTGCCGGACACCCATCTGCGTCATGTCGATCCGGCCCGCGACGCCGTGATTGCCGGATACGTGGATCTGCGCCAGGTCACGGCCGAGGACCCCTGCCCGCGATGCGGCGCGGCCCTGCAGCTGCCCAAGGGCATCGAGGTCGGTCATGTCTTCAAGTTGGGCACCAAGTACAGCGAGGCCATGGGCGCACGGTACCTGGACGAAAACGGCAAGGAACAACTGATCATCATGGGCTGCTACGGCATCGGCGTAAGTCGAATCATGGCCGCCTGCCTGGAGCAGAACAACGATGAAAACGGGGCTCTGTTCCCGCCGCCCATCGCTCCGTTCCAGATCGAGCTGATCCTGCTGAACAGCAAAAATCAGGAACTGCTGGCACAGGCAACAGCCTTGCACGACCGTCTGGAAGCCATGGGCTTCGAGGTGCTGTTGGACGACAGAGACGAACGACCTGGCGTGAAATTCAAGGACGCGGACCTGATTGGCCTGCCCGGCCAGCTCATCCTGGGCGAGAAAGGCCTGGCCCGAGGCGTGCTGGAAGCCAAAAACCGCAAGACCGGAGAGCGTACCGAGCTGGCGCTGGAGGATCTGGAAACTCACGTTCGACAATGGTGGCAGGGTATTCTCAAAGATTGGGGATTAGACGAAGGAAAGGCTTCTTAGCAATTCAAAGTACATGGCCTACATCTTCTCTGTTCGTGAACTGACCCAGGCCGTAAAGGCGACCCTGGAGGGGGAGTTTCCTCTTATCTGGGTCCGGGGGCAGGTGTCCAATCTGTCCAGACCGGGTTCGGGGCATATCTATTTTACGCTCAAGGACGGCGATGCCTGCCTGGGCGCGGTCTGGTTCAAGTCTCAGCAGTGGCAGATCGGATCGGGAGGATGCCCAAGAATCGCGGACGGACAGGAAGTGGTCTGCGTAGGGCGATTGACGGTTTATCCGCCGCGGGGAACTTATCAGCTTGTTGTTGAAATGGTGCAGGACCAAGGTCTCGGGGCGCTGTTCATGGCTTTCGAGGCGCTGAAGAAGCGGCTTGCCGCTCAGGGCTATTTCGATACCGACCGCAAGCGTCCTCTGCCGTCATACCCGCGAAGGGTCGCCGTGGTCACCGCGCCGAACAGCGCGGCCTTGCGGGACTTCCTGTGCCTGTCGGATGAACGCGGCTTCGGTGCGTCCATCCGCATCCATCCCGTGCTGGTGCAGGGAGAGGAAGCGCCGGGGCAGATTGTCCGGGCAGTACAGGAAGCCAATCTGCATGAATGGGCCGAGGTGATCGTGCTCATTCGCGGCGGCGGCTCCCTGGAGGATCTGTGGGCCTTCAACAGCGAGGATCTGGCCAAGTCGATATTTGTCTCGAACATTCCGGTGCTCACCGGTATCGGCCATGAGGTGGACACTTCCATCGCCGATCTCGTGGCGGACGTGCGGGCGGCCACCCCCAGCCACGCGGCCCAGCTCCTCTGGCCGGAACGCCGCGAATTGATCCAGGCCGTGGACGAGCTGGAATGCCGGCTGCAAAAGGCGGGACGTGAACTGCTCCGACGCAAGGAAGTTCTGCTTACCGGCCAGGAAAAAGCTCTGGCCTGGCTTTCACCCCGGGTGCGGGTACTCAGAGCCATGGAGCGGCTGGAAACCCTGGAGCGGGATATGTGCCGCAGCGCCCAGCGGATGATGGAGAACCGACGCCTCACTTTGGAGCAGAGCCGCGCCGCCCTGACCAGGACCCTGGGCGTCCGGTACTGGAGTGCCCGACAGGCCCACCTGGAGCAGCAAATCCGGATGCTCTGCTCGGCGGCATCGGAACCAGTCCGTACTCGCGAACATGGCCTCGGAAAGCTTGAAATTTCCCTGAACAGCCTGGATCCGGTTCGTCCTCTGCGGAAAGGCTTCTGCCTGGTCGAGTCCGTGCAGACCGGCCGGTATGTTCGCGACAGCCGGGAAGTGGCCCAAGGCGACACTCTGCGGATCATGCCGCGCTCAGGCACGATCACGGCTGAAGTCATCGCCAGGGATGAGGAGTGAGCGCCGGTTGTTCCATTGAGAGGGGGCCGGGCGTTGATATTCTTGAAACATTAAGTATCGCCGTGCCTGTCGGTGGGAATGGCCCTTCTCCGGCAAAAGGTGCATCAATACGCAAAAAGGAAAAATGAAATGACACGGTTCTTTTATTTATTTGTGAAATGTTGCGTTGTGGCATGTCTGCTCAGCATGACGACGCTTTCGGCCTGGGCCGGAATTCGGATTGAGAGTCCGGACCATGTGGATGTGGGAATGCCTTTTTTTCTGCGTGTCTTCGGACCGGAGAACTTTCGTGAGATAACGTTTCGCTGGCAGGACAAGGATCTGACCGTTCTGGCCGTTGCCGGTGAGCATGGGAGAGAGGCGGTTGTTTTGCTGGGAGTCTGCCTGGAATCCCCCTTGGGCGTGCAACGGATTGACGGTACCGTGCAGAAGGGCGACCAGCGCTTGCCGTTCACTCATGAGGTCCACGTGCAGCCTCGCACGTTTCCGGAACAGTGGCTGCAGGTGGCGAGAGAAATGGTTTCGCCGGATCAAAGCCTCCATCCCCGGATCGAGGAGGAGCGTCGTAAGGTTCGGGCCGCGCTGGAGCGCGTCACCCCGGACAGGTTATGGGAGACGCCTTTTGTGCGGCCCGTATCGGGCAATATTTCCAGCGAGTTCGGTCTGCGCAGATTTTTCAACGACCAGCCCCGTGCTCCGCACCGGGGAGTAGATCTGCGCGGTGCGGAAGGAACCTTGGTCCGGGCTTTCAGCAATGGCAAGGTCGTGCTGACGGGGGATCATTTTTTTGCCGGACGTTCCGTCTACATCGACCACGGGCTGGGCGTGGTCACCCAGTACATCCACTTATCCGAGGTAACGGTCCAGGAAGGCCAGAAGATCATTGCGGGCGAGCCCATCGGCAAGGTCGGCGCCACCGGCCGGGTCACCGGACCGCACCTGCACTTCGGCTTGAGCATACTGGGCTTCTGGGTCGATCCCCTGGCGCTTCTGGATTAGCTTGCGGTCGTTTTTGCGAATGGACATCCGGCATTGCTGACGGCCCAGACGGATGCCGGGCAGGAGAAGTCCTGCCAGCCGAGAGAGCCGGATTCCACATCCACGATCCAGTCCGAGATGAAGCTCAGGGTGTACGGCTGGTTCCAAAGGGACTCTATGCCCGTTGGGTCAGCCCATATAAAAAGTCAGCCCATGTCCCGCACGTCCCACGTCCCGCCATGTAAGCGCTTCGGACTGGAAGAAAGCAGCCGGACCAGCCCGGCCGCGGATTCTTCGGGAGTTATCAGCTGTCCCTGCTCCTTGAAGGCCTTAAATACCTGCTGGAGTTGCCTGGCCGCGCCACCTTC
Source organism: Desulfonatronum thiosulfatophilum (assembly GCF_900104215.1). Lineage (NCBI taxonomy): Bacteria > Pseudomonadati > Thermodesulfobacteriota > Desulfovibrionia > Desulfovibrionales > Desulfonatronaceae > Desulfonatronum > Desulfonatronum thiosulfatophilum. The sequence continues at coordinate 10,862 of NZ_FMXO01000019.1, forward strand.
GGATTCACGGGCCTGGGACTGCATCCTGGTCTCGACAACACCGGGCCGGTAGACCGTTGAAGTGATCTGCGGAGCCTCGGCGGCCAGTTGCCTGGCCAGGTGCTCCTCAGCGGCCTTGGCGGCGCAGTAAGCCGCTATGCCGGGCTGGGTCTTCACGGCAGCCCCGGAACCGAAAAACACGGCCAACCCCTCGCCCTGCCGCAGAAGCAGAGGCATGCAGGCCCGGATCAACTGATACGCAGCGACCACATTGGCCTGAAAGACGGCCTGAAATTCCTCCTCTGCCAACTCCCAAACATGCGGGCCCGGATGCAACAGTCCGGCGGCATGAATGAATCCCCAAAGTCCACCGATATCGCCGGCTTTCGCGACCATGGCATCAACGATTTCCGAACGGGAAGCATCGCCTGCGATCTCCTCGACAACCGCTCCGGAACCGACGCACATTTCCCGCGTCTCTCGCAGACGGTCCTCGCTCCGGGCATTGATCACCAGGTTGACTCCCACCCCGGCCAGAGCCACGGCCAAAGCACGTCCGATGCCCATGGACGCGCCGGTAAGGAGCAGAGTCTTGCCGTGAAGCGCATGCTTTGATGAAGCATTGTTGCGTATAGTCATAGTTAATTCCCCCAGAATTAGAACTCGACATCCTCCCAAAATCCGCCTGCCATATTGGCTTGGCAACAATTCATCTGTGGCTTGCCGACAAGTTTGAACAAGCAAGCAATCTGCACACCAGGATGTTGGTTGTAAAGCAATTTGTATTCATTCAAAAATCTTGCGGCAGGCTGTAAAACGGTCGCTTGACTTGAAAGATCGATTAATAAAACTCTTCGCTCACATCCGAATCCGCCTTCACATTCCTCGAAACGTAACATGTTTCGGCATGCATTTGGCATTAACGTCCCCATGCAAGATAAAGCTTGGCCCCGCATCCTGCCCTTTGCTCTGTTCATGGCTATTATCGGTCTTGAAGAAAGTCTCATTTTTCTGGACAACAGAGGATGGCTGGATCTTCAAGGATTTGCATTTGACCTGCTCTACCCGCTCAGGCCGCTGGCAGCGTTGACCGCCCTGCTTCTCTTGTACAGGGCATATACCGAATTGCAGTGGATTGATCTGACAAAATGGGGCCAGACCTTGCTGAGCGTGTGCCTGGGGCTGCTGGTTTTCGTTTTATGGATCAACATGGATTGGACCATCGGCGCTATGACCGAACCGCCGGGCTTTAATCCTCATGTTTTTCCGGAAGGCCCTCAGCGCTGGCTCATGATCGCCATTCGCGTGTCCAGCGCCGTGATCGTGGTTCCGATCATGGAGGAGATCTTCTGGCGCTCCTTTCTTCTCCGCTACATCATCAACAGTTCTTTTTCCAAAGTCCCTCTCGGAACGTTCACATGGCCTTCGCTGCTGATTGGCTCCCTGCTGTTCGGCTTGGCCCACCACTTCATTCTGGCCGGCATCATGGCCGGAATCGCATATGCCTGGCTCCTTTACCGCACCAAAAGCCTCGCTCAATGCATCCTGGCCCATGCCGTGACCAATCTGGCTCTGGCCATCTACGTGCTGCGCACGGAACAGTGGTTTTTTTGGTAATTCCGCAGTTACCGGTCGAACACGGCATCCGCACATTCTCCGGTCGCGTACAAAGCCGCCTCCACCTATTTCATCCATTTTTCCGGTAACTACTCAGCATATTTTTACTACATGGTATGAGCTTGTCTCGTTTTTTCGAGATCTCCTGTTTGACTGAGTCAGGATTCGTTCATCGAACCATTGCCGGAAACATACGTCCATGGTTCGTGGATAAGACCGGCCTAATGTCTTGTTCGAGGAAACATCCATGATGGTCTATTCTTCGTCTGATCTTTCCGGACAATCCCCCATCCTCGGTAGAAAAACAATTGGCCATAGCTGAATACTTGTTAATTCATGAGGTTAAGATGGCTTATTTTCTGTCACACCTACGGCACGCTTCTTGATAGTTGTACGAGATAAACAATTTCGTCTTCATTACAATAAACAACACAGCCAACAACGGAGGGTACTACCTTGTTGAAAATAAAAAGCATTTTTCTATTTGTCCTCTTGATTGGCGCATCCGCCTGTGGCGCCGGAACCAAGGAAGACTTGTATGCGGAAGGCTTGCGGCAGATGGAGCAGAGCAATCCACAAGGCGCCATTGTGGTTTTTCGAAATGCACTCGAGAAGGATCAAAATTTTATAGATGCGCGATATCAATTGGCGAGAGCGTATATGGAGATGCAGCGTTACGATCTCGCGGAGCAGGAATTGCGCAAGGTTCAGCTCCAGAATCCCAACTATCCTGGCATCGGTTTGGATATGGCCCGCATTTTTTTGCATACAAATCGATTGGATCAGGCTGGGGATGAGACCGACAGGTACATGGAGGCCCAGCCGCTGTCAGCGGAAGCCCTGATCATTCTTGGGGAGATTCAGGGGCGACTGGGAGAGATTGAAGATGCCCAACGCAGTTTTGAACAAGCTCTGCAACTGGAGCCCGGAATGCCGGCGGCACATCTTGGGTTGGGCAAGTCGTTTCTTCTTCAGGACGATCTGGTGCGAGCCGAAAATGAATTAAACAGGGTGCTTAAATCTGATCCGGATAACCTGGAAGCTCTGGCTGCAACCGCCGAACTGCAGCGCAGGCAAGACCGGACGGAAGAGCTGATGATCACATACGAAAGGATCATCCAGCTCAACCCTCAAGACGCTGAAGCTCTATATGAAAAAGGAATGCTTCATCTCGGAAAAGGCGAGACTTCGGAAGTCCGTTCAATAGCTGACCGACTGGAAAGACGCTTTCCGCAACGCTCTGAAGGCTATCTCCTGAACGGCCTGCAGCATTTCCAGGAAGGAAAGTTCAGGGAAGCCATCGTGTCCCTGCAACAGTCCAACGGCATCAGGCCATCTCTAAGTGGACATTATTTTCTCGGGCTAAGCCTGCACCAGGAAGCGGAATTGGAAAGTGCGCTAAGCCAGTTTCGAATCATTCTGGATCAAGCGCCAAATTTTACTCAAGCGCGTCTTATGACCGCCCTTGTTTTATTGCAACAAGAACGCCTTGATCTGGCAGTCAGAGAAGCCCAAAGGGTTATTAATCAGGAGCCGGGCAATGCCATGGCCTACAACATGCTGGGAAGCATCCAGATGGCCCAGGGCAATTACGAGCAGGGCATGCAACTGTTGCAGAAGGCAACGGAACTCGATCCCGAAATGGCAAATGCGTTTTTCATGCAGGGAGTTTTTCTCCTGGACAAAGGTCAAATCAACGAGGCGACGGCAAATCTGGACGCGGCCATTCAGGTCGCCCCCGAACAACTCAACATCCGCATGCTGCAGTTTGCCAACCTGATGCAACAAAAAGAACTGGATAAAGCCCATGCGACTCTTGAGCAAGGGCTTACCGGTGAGGCTAGCGACGCTGCGCTGTTGAACAATATGGCCGCTATTCGACTTTCTCAGAACCAAACTGAAGAAGGGCTGGAACTTCTGGAAAAATCCAAAAAGGCAGATCCCACATTCGCTTCAGCCTACTTCAATCTGGCTTCATTTTATCAGAGCCGCGGCGAGTTGGATAAGGCATTGGCGGAATACCAAGCTCTGCTTTCCCACCATCCCGAAAATTTGCGTGCCCTGCTTTCCGCGGCGAACCTGTCCATACAACTCGGACAGGAAGAGCAGGCCCTGGAGTATTTTGCAAGAGCCCAGAGAACCGGAGATTCGCAAGCATTTCTCGCCCATGCCGAGCATGCCGTACGTAAAGGACGGCCAGAAGAGGCCACGACGATCCTGGATGAAGGCATTGCCGCCACGGACGACAAAATGCCTCTCATGGAGGTCAAAGCACGGATTCTCATCGCCCAGGGTCGAATCGACGAAGCCATTGCCTTGCATCAAGAAATTAAATCTCACCAGCGCGAAGGCGGCATCCGGCTTTTGGCGAACTCTCTCCTGCTCAAAGGGGACGTGGAAGGGGCCGTTGCTGAGGGCGAAGAATTGATCGACCTTCACCCCGACAAAGCTGAATCATACCTTTTCCTGGCCGGTATTCACGAATCGACGGGGAACTTGGGCCAGGCCGAAGCGATGATCCAGAAGGCTGTCGAAGTGGAACCCGCAAATCCGCAATCGCATTTTCGGCTGGGAAATCTGAGAGCACGTGCTGGATCAACTGATGAAGCCATACAGGAGTACTCGAAGGCCTTGGAAATAAACCCGCAATTCATCCCGGCGCTTTTCGGTCATGGCAATATCCTCGAAAAGCAAGGGGAAATGGCGCGGGCCAAAGAGTTGTATCAAGAAATTCTGCGGATCGATCCCAACTTTGTCCCTGCCCTGAACAACGTAGCCTATCTATCCCTCAAGGGACACGGGAGCGTAGAAGAGGCCTTGCATCTCGCCACTCAGGCGTTTCGACTGGAACAGCACAACCCCGGCGTCATGGACACTCTTGGGCTGGCCCTGATTCAGAACAACAGGCCTGAAGATGGGCGTCGCATACTTGAACGAGCCGTCCAACTGCTGCCAAATCATCCTACAGTCCGTTACCATCTGGCATTGGCCTACAGCATGACCGGAGAACGCGAAAAGGCTTTGAACGAGTTGAACGTGGCCTTGATGCACGAAGAGTTTCCGGAAAAGCAGGAAGCCAGAAAACTGAACCAGAAGCTGATAAGCACGGAATAAATTTGCAAGGTTTGTCAACGGAGGCGGTAATGACCAGATTTCTCATCACTTTAAAGACCGGAGACATCGCTCTGGCATTTATTGCCTTGTATGCGGCAATGATCATTCGCTTTGGAGAAGAACTCCACCAAGGCGTGTTTATCACCTTCGAACAGGCAGGGGCCGTGGTAGCGACAATCCTTTTCTCTTCCGTTGTCGTGGAGATGTATAATCAGCGTCAAAAGATCACGGTGCGCGATTTGGCCATGCGGATCATTCTCGGGTTGACTCTGTCCTTTTTCTTGTTGTCGGCATTGTACTATGTATTGCCGGCGACCATGTACGGACGCGGAATACTATTTTTAACCTTACTCATTTTCGGAGCCTTTCAATTCACCTGGCACTTGTTTTTCAAGCGCATGGATATAATGCCGGGGTTGGCCAAGAAAGTGCTGATACTGGGCGCTGGCCCTTTGGCAAAAGAAATCGGCACCCTTGTCAGCGCCAATGGGCAGCAATTTACGTTGGCTGGGTATTACGACCCGGAATGTGAGCCTGTTGTCGTGCCGCGTAAGGAAATTGTGGAAAATGGCGCGGGCCTTTTCCATACCGTGGAGCAGCTCAAGCCGGACCATGTCGTTGTTTCCCTGCCGCAACGCCGTGGTACGTTTCCCCTCCAGGACATGCTCAGTTGCAAGATCAGCGGCGTGGATATCGTTGATGCGCCGTCCTTCTACGAGCAAGTCACCGGCAAGCTTCTGCTGGAAAACATCACTCCCAGCTGGTTCATCTTTTCCGACGGCTTCCGGATCAACAACCTGACCAGACTCTTCAAGCGTCTGCTGGACGTGACCAGCGCGGGTTTGGGCCTTCTGCTGACATTGCCTTTGTTTCCCGTGATCGCCCTGCTGATCAAGCTGGACTCTCCTGGGCCGGTTTTTTTCCGGCAGACACGGGTCGGACAGCGCGATGAGGAGTTCACGCTCATCAAGTTTCGAACCATGCGGCAGGACGCGGAAACCGTCACCGGCGCGGTATGGGCGCAACAGGACGACCCACGAATCACCAAGTTGGGGCATATTCTTCGAAAAACACGCGTGGACGAGATCCCGCAATTGATCAACGTAGTTCTGGGAGACATGAGTCTGATCGGGCCGCGTCCGGAACGCCCGGAATTCGTCTCAGAATTGAAGAAAGTCATTCCCTATTATTCCGAACGTCATTTTGTGAAGCCCGGCGTCACGGGATGGGCCCAGGTCTGTTACCCGTACGGCTCATCGGTCGAGGATGCCGTAGAAAAGCTGCGCTACGATCTGTATTACATCAAGAATCTGTCTCTGCTTTTCGACATTCGCATCATACTCAGAACTATAAATGTCGTACTGTTCCAGGAAGGCAGCCGGTGATGCAATCAAGGGTACAATGCACAAGAACAGGGGAACATGATTTTTATGGCGTTTATCATAACACAAGCCAGGCATAAAGAAATATATCATTCAACCATCCAAGACGCGAGGTTCATCATGAAACAACGTATTCTTTTGGTGCTTATCTGCTTGCTGTTTCCATTGTCCGCGACAGCTCAAGATTACATTATTGGCGAAGGAGATGGTTTGGCCATTTCCGTATGGGATGAACCGAAATTGAGCGCGACGAGTACGGTGAGGCCTGATGGAAAGATTACCATTCCCGGCCTTGGCGATGTCAGAGCCAGCGGACTGACTCCGGGACAGTTGCAGGAGTCGCTGGAAGAAAAAATGAAACGCTTGGTCCACAACCCGATAGTTACCGTATCGGTGATCGAGATCACCAACAGCAGGGTGTTTTTTTTCGGAGGCGGCCTTGAACTTGGCACCCAGGACCTGATGCGCCAGACATCACTGCTGCAAATGCTGAGCACCGTGGAAAATTTGCAGACGGCGGATCTTCGTGCGGCATACGTCCTGCGGGACGGACAAAAAATCAAGCAGGATTTTCACGCGCTCATCATCGAGGGTGATGTCCGGGAGGATATTCTTCTCAAAAATAACGACGTCATCTTTGTGCCGCCGTTACGAGAGCCAAATGTCTACGTGCTTGGAGCCGTTGGTGCACCGACGTTTATTCAGTACCGTGAAGGACTGACAGTGCTTGAAGCAATTTTACAGGCTGGTGGATTTTCACCGTATGCTCGTGAAAACAGCACCATGATCGTTCGCAAGCAAAGTGATGAAGAGATCAATATTCCAGTTCGTGCCAAAGACTTGCTCCGGGGAGATATGACCCAGAATATTGAACTTCTTCCAGGAGATTACATAGTTGTCCGCGAAGGCTTCTTCTAGCGAACGCGTGTCGACAGTCAACAATCATTTAAAAGACCGTTGCGCTGTCTCAGCTATCTCGCGATGGTTTAAATATATTTTGGAGTTATCATGTCTGATCCAAAAGATCTGGATATCAGAAAATATCTTGCTATAGCTTATAGAAGACGTTTTTTGATTATATTTGCCACAATTGCTGTCACCATAGGGGCAACGCTATACAGTCTTGCTCTAAAAAATATGTACAGCTCCAGCAGCACAGTATTCATTGAAGAAAACGTCATGTCCAGTTTGATGCAGGGCGTGGCGGTCACTCCTTCCATGGATGCCAAAATTCGGGTGTTGACCACGGCAATGCAAAGCCGAACCATGCTGCAGCAGGTTCTGCGAGATTTGAATATGGATCTGCATGCCAGGACCGATGCCGAACTTGAAGGCTTGATCAACAATGCCCGGCAAAGAATGGACATTCGCCTACGAGCTCGAGACGGGCTGTTCATCATTTCTTTCTCTCACGAAAATCCACGCGAGGCGCGGGACTTTGTGAACACCCTTGTTCGCCGATATATCGAACAGAATATTTCCGCCGATCGCGACGATACCTATGCTGCCTTCGGCTTTCTGGCTGAACAAATTGAAATCCACCGGGCGCGCTTGGAAGAGGCGGATGCAGCCGTCCTGGAATTGCGCATCCGTAAGGGTGACCTTTTAAACAGGGATCCCGGCCAGTTGCTCGAACAGATCGCTATGGCCGAAGATCGGCTGCAGGAGTTGTCGATCCGGCGTTACGAACTGCTCTCTAGTGCTTCCTCTGAGGCAGCGCTTGCCTTTGATGATCAGGGTCTTCCCATGTCCGGTCACCAGGGTCGTCTTAACATGCTCCAGAGAAAACTTGCTGAACTGCAGCTGCGTTACGGTCCATCTTATCCGGAAGTTGTCAGAGTCAAGGCTGAAATGCAGATGTTGGAAAAAGGGCTTTACGACGAAGGCGCCGTCAACGTCGACACGCAGACAAGAATCTCAAGCGTCTTCGATGTGCAGTTGCAGGAACTCCGACTTCAGGAACAACGCCTCCGCCGAATGATCCAGTACTATAACGAACTTCTTGAAAACATACCTGTAGCCCAGGCTGAATTTGCCGAAGTACAGCACAAGCGTTCAGAACAGCAGAGGGTTCTTGAACAATTAATGGGACGATACGGACAGGCTGAAATATCCCGGCAGATGGAACTTCAGGACAAGACAACCACGTTTCGGATTGTGGATCCGGCCATACTGCCCACGAATCCATCAAGTCCCAACCGCTTGATGATCATACTCCTGGGTATGCTCGGAGGGCTGGGAGCCGGCGTGGGAATGAGCCTTGGGCTGAATTACCTGGATCGTTCCGTTCGCCATGTGGACACTCTGAAAGAGTTGGGGTTGCCGGTGCTCGCTGTGGTTCCGGAGATGCTCAACCCTGCCAATGTTCGGAAGATGCATTTCAGGAACCTGTTGCTGTACCTTCTGGCCGCCGCCTTTTTCATGCTGATCGTCGGGGTTATGCTGCTGGAATTCATGGGATCCACCATCCTCTACGATTACGTGCAGAACATTGTCCAACGACCGGAGACCGAGAGCGCCATCGGCTATATGAAAGGCCTCTATAGAAGAATTTTTTAATTATGCTCTTCGAGAACCCGAGAAACGTTGAGAATTGGCACGGCACCTCGCCTTGCTGAACATTTAATCGCCATTGGAAATCAATAATATGAGCAGAATAGAACAAGCTTTGGAAAAAGCCGCGAAAATGCGCTTGGGGGTAACGGAAAACCAGGTGGGATATGTCTCTGCTGCCCGGTTGAAACCCACCCCTCCACAAACATCCCCCGAAATCTTCACCCCTCCCGAAGGTTCGCTGAAGATCAACAACCCAACCCTGGTCGCGGCCACGAATCCGCAGTCGCCCATGGCCGAAGAGTATCGCAAACTGAAAGAAATGGTGATCAAGCTGACACGCAACGACCTGACCAAAAACACCTTGATGGTCACAAGTTCCATGGTCGGCGAGGGAAAAACGACGACCGCCCTCAACTTGGCCATCAGCCTGGCTCAGGAGTACGACCACACCGTGCTGCTCATCGATGCGGATCTGCGCAGGCCCTGCATTATGCAATACCTGGGACTCGACACAAAACCCGGCCTGACCGATTGCCTATTGGAAAAGGCTCAGGTTTCGGATGTGCTGGTCAAGACCGGAATCGGCAAGCTGACTGTTCTGCCTTCCGGTCGAAAAGCTCCAAACCCGGGTGAGCTTTTTTCGTCCCGCAAGATGCGCGAACTTGTCCGTGAAATGAAGCATCGCTATGCCGAGCGCTACATCATTATCGATACTCCGCCCGTGCTTCCTTTTGCGGAAACAAGAAGCCTGAGCGGAATCGTGGACGGCGTCATCATGGTCGTCAAATCAGGCCTGTCCACTCTGGAAAATATTCGCGACGCTCAATATGCCATGAGCGGCGCGCATATCCTGGGCCTGGTTTACAATCACGCCAAGCCGGAATCCTTGAGCAGCAGTTATTCGTATTATTATAAAAATGATTACGTCGAATATGGTGAAGCGCTGTCAAGGTGATCGGAAATATGTAGCAGCGGATAAATCCTGGAACAACCGGAAAGGCTGGATCCCTTTGCTGCTTCACGTCCAGCTTTTTCATGATTCCGGATCGGTTGCGGCCAATCAAACAATGAAAGAATAATCCATATCTCTCATAGCCGGGAGTTACCGCGGTTGTTTGTTGATCCTGACACGACACTGCGCTTCTCCCAAAAAAACATGGAGCATTCGTGTACGAATCTTTCTTCGGCCTGCACAACAAACCTTTTGAACTGCTGCCTAACCCGGACTTTCTCTATCACAGCAAGTCGCACAGGCGGGCCATGACCTATCTGGACTACGGCATCAAGGCCCGAGCTGGATTTATCTTGATCACCGGCGAAATCGGATCTGGAAAGACAACGATAATCCGTGACCTGATCAAGAAAAAGCTGGACCGGGTAATCCTCTCCAAAGTGTTCAACACAAAAGTCTCCTCCGAACAGCTTATTTCCATGATCAACGACGATTTTGGCCTCTCCGTGGAGGGAAAAGACAAGATAGTGCTTTTACGGGAATTGAACGAATTTCTCATTGAGCAGTTTGCCAGGGACATGCAGCCGGTGTTGATCATCGATGAAGCGCAAAACCTCTCCTCCGAACTCCTGGAGGAGGTGCGCATGCTATCCAATCTTGAGACCGACCAGGCCAAGTTGCTGCAGATCATCCTCGTGGGACAGCCTGAATTGAAAAAAATCCTGGCTTCCCCGGAAATGCGCCAACTCAGACAGCGGATCAACATCAATTGCCATATCCAGCCCCTCTCTTTGGAAGAAACCGAGCAATATATTCAGCATCGCCTTGAAATCGCCGGCGACCGCAATGCCGCGACATTTTCGCCCGAGGCACTGTCCCAGATTCATACCCAAAGCAGAGGCGTCCCCAGGCTGATCAATATCATCTGCGACTTCCTGATGCTTTCCATGTTTTCCGCGGAAACCCGCGAGGTGGACCCGGTCATGGCTGAAGAGGTTTTCCGGGAACTTGATTTCGAACAGCAGTTTTGGGAAAACGGACCAGATTCTTTTCAACCTGCTGAAAAAGATGCCCTTTCATTGGACGTGATGCCGGACCTGCATCGATCAAAGGTCAAGCTGACATCCCTGTTGCGGGATATAACCCAACGCATTGAAATGCTTGAAAGGAACCTTGCGAAAGCCGATGAATCCCAAATTCTGGATCACAAGGACCGCCTTGACGTGCTTGAAAGCTCATTTGGAACAATCGCCCGTGAACTTGCCGAGCTGCAGGCGAAATACAATCCTGTCTCACTCGATCTGGAAAGCATCCTGGTCAAGCCGGCTTCCAGTTTCACTCAACAGGACCTGGTGGAACTGAACCTGGAAGAACCTCAGACGCGCAAGCGAAAGAGCTTTTTCAGGAGACTGTTCCGTGGATGATTTCCGTGAGAAGCGCTCGCATGGCTATGAAAACACGACAAGTTTTACATGCTCAAGGCCATTGGGATGAACAAGAACATAGGAGGCTCTACCATGCCCTTTTCCGCCTACAAGCGTGACCTTTTTTTCAATTTGTTATTACTCATCGCGCTCTGTGTCATCCTGACCTCGAAACCATCCGTTCTTTCGGCCCAAGGCTTCTCCATTGATCCGTCCATTTCCGTCAGTCAAGAGTATTCTGACAACATTAACCAGGAACAGGAAAAGCTTCCAGATTTCACCACCCGCATCATGCCGAAGCTTGATCTGAACCATGATGCCCGTCATTGGGACCTCAGCATTTCCTATGCATTCGAATACCTCTATTACGCACGAAAAAACAAGAAAGTTTCCGGCGGGTTCACCCAGGATGATACCAGACACACTCTCAATGCCCGCGGTCTGGCCAATCTTGTTCCAAATCTTTTTTTCCTGGACGTGCGTAACGACTACAGGCGGACCGACCTAAATCTTGTGCGTTCCTCTTATGTTCTTGTTGAACCGGAAGTCCCAGTGGAAGAGGAGCCGGTTCCGGTGATCTTTCCAGGGGACGAAATTCTGGTTCCCCAGTACGAGGAAGTGACCAGCAGGGAACGCGAGGTCTCTGACCGCAACAATTTTTTAATCTCGCCCTACATTGAACTCCGTCCTTCGGTGCGTACCGAGTTGCGTACCGGCTACAGATACAGAAATACCTGGTACGAAAGGGATGAAGTTCAAGATGTGGACATCCATGAAATATTTATGAACGGCGTGTATGATTTAACAGCCAGAATCAACCTCAATGCAGGATATACCGGCACCTGGAGACGCAACAGAGACGGCGAAAGCGACGTATTCGTCGACGAAGCGGACATCGGCGAGTTTTTTATTGAAGAACTACGGCGGGAATCCCCGTCTCGACAGGGCCGGGAAAATCGACACACAGTCTACGGTGGGGCGAGCTATGCCTACGGACCAGGTTCGCGAATCCACGGCGACTACGGAACGACTTGGCGGAGATATTCGGATCGAAACACCACAACCAACCCCTACTGGAATGTAGGCATTACGCACGCCTTCTCCACCGTGACCGCCACTTTACGGACAGGCGTCACGTACGTGGAAGATCCTTTGCGGGATGCGTCACGACGTCAGATAAGCCATGTTGCCTCCCTTAACCGGCCTTACGCCCGGGGCAATATCCGCGTTTTTGCCTCGAGCACAGAATATAATGAACCCGACGACTCCCGCTACAGCATTGGTTTCGCCCTCCAGCACGGGTTAACCCGGCTGCTGACTGGGACAGCCGGTGTGACGTACAACAACCGCAAAGAAGAACGGTTTATTCTCGTGGATTCTGTCCCGGAGAGGAGTGAGAACAAGATCGATGAATGGCGGCTCGGATTGGGTTTAATCCGCCCACTGGGCAGAAACTTTACCGCCAGCCTGAACTATTTCTATATCGATTCATCGAGCAATATTCCCTTGTCCAATGATAATTTTCGTGAAAACAGGGTGATATTGATGCTCAGAAAGACGTTCTGATTCCCAACTGCTGGAACTGTTTTTTTCCAAAATTCACGCATCAAGGATTTTATATGACTTTTACGGAAGCTCTTTTTAAATTTCGATTCTATTTGCTGCTTCTTATACCCATTCTTGCAGTGATGTACTTCGATATCGTATCGCATATGATCTTCCAATGGGCCAATGACGAAAATTACTCACACGGTTTTCTGGTGCCCCTGATCTCAGGTTTTTTTGTCTATCAGCGATGGGATAAACTTCGGACTGCGCCTGTCGACCCATCTAATCTCGGGTTGATTGTTGTTTTCATCGGCCTGAGTCAGCTTATCCTGGGCTGGCTGGGCACCGAATTATTCAATATGCGCTTGTCGCTGGTGGTAATTCTTTGCGGCATGACCCTTTATCTGTTCGGTCTCCGAATCTTCAAAATCATGGCGTTGCCTTTGCTTTTCCTGATTCTGATGATTCCCATCCCCTACATCATCTATGATGCCGCAGCGTTCCCCCTGAAGCTTTTCGTCACGAACATTTCCGTGACCACTTTGAAAATGCTGGGCGTAATCGTCTGGAACGAGGGCAACATCATCATGTTCACCAACACGGTGTTGGAAGTCGCGGACGCCTGCAGCGGGTTGCGATCCATTATGTCATTGCTGGCCTTGGCCGTGGCCTTTGCTTTTCTGACCCAGAAGAACAATACGAAACGAGCGATTATCATTGCTTCGGCCATTCCCATCGCCGTGATAACCAATGCCATGCGCGTCATCGTTACGGGATTCTTGGCACAATATTGGGGGCCCCAGGTAGCTCAAGGTTTTTTTCATGACTTTGCCGGATTCGCCGTCTTTGCCGTGGCCATGGTTCTTCTGCTTGCACTGGGTGGGATCCTGAGCATTGGTCCCCGGGAACGCTAATGCCATGAATGGATAAAAGGAAATAACATGCTGAACACAAAACGCTTCATCCTGCTTTACGCTCTACTTTTGCTGACCATGCTCTATCTGCATGTTCACGCCGCCACGACTCCCCCGATCAACAAGCCGTTCCATCAGTTTCCTACTCATCACGCGGATTGGAAAATGGTCAGTTCCTATGATTTCAGCGATAATGTCATGGAAATCCTGAAACCCACTGATATTCTCAATCGGACATACATTCGAAAAGGTGAGAGACCGGTTGACCTGCATATCGGATATTATGACGGAGGCAAGGGAACAGGCGTGATCCACTCCCCCAAGCATTGTCTGCCCGGTGGAGGGTGGCAAGTGATCTCCAGTGAAAGGCTCACCATGACGATTGGCACTGAGAACGTAAACATGGTCCAGGCTGTGTACCAGCTTGGGGAGACAAGAGAAGTGTTTTTGTATTGGTTTCAGACTCGAGACAGGAGCCTGAACAATGAATATTCCCTGAAACTGGCCGAGGTGACCGGATCTCTGCTGCACGGTCGCCGGGATACTGCGTTCATCCGCATTTCCACCCGCTATGACGGCGATCTCGAGCAAGGGCTGAGGCGCACTCGGGATTTTGCCAGCGACTTTTACCCAGTAATCCGTGAATTTCTGCCGTCGTAAAATATTCAGCCATTGATGCCTCAGCTTATGGCATTGCTCAACCAAAAGCACATTCGCTTTTTTTTGCGTCATGTCGCTTTCATCATCTTGATATCGGCGATACGCAGACAGACTGAGCCTGTTACTGAATGCAGATGTTGCAGACCATCCTTTCCATCTCGGCGATTCTGGCGGCGGTCGGCCTGCCGCTTTACCTTCTGGCACGATGCAAGTTGTCGCCGGACGTCGTATTGCTTTTTATCGCCCTGACCTGCACCGCATGCCTTGAATTGTTTGATCTTCTTGCCTTGCGCAATCCTGAAGAGATGCCCTACTGGCGACGCCCGGCCATGTTCGCCGAGGCATTGCTGCCCATTTCCTGGCTTGGATTCAGCCTGGTCTTTGCCCGGAAAGTGAAGCTGAACAACATCTCTTATTTCCAGATTATCGCCCTGGCGGTCACGTTTGCCTTTCCCGCCGCAACCTTCCTCTATTCTAACGAAACATTTTACTTTTCACCGGATTTTGCCGAGGAGCAAATTCTCTTTCTCACAGGTCCGGCATTTCTATTCTATGTCGGAGTGCTCGTCATACTTATTCTGCCGCTGATCAATCTTGAGGCCACCTTGCTCGGCTCCGCCCGAGAAGAGCGATGGAAAGTGAAACTGGCGCTGACCGGCGCCGGCGTAATCCTGGTTGGGTTGCTCTTTTACTACAGCCAGGGGCTGTTGTACCGGACCATTAACATGCAGTTGGTTCCCGTGCGGTCCCTAGCCTTGCTTCTGGGAACAGGCCTGATCGGCTACTCGATGATCCAGCGCAACAATGATGTGCACATCAACCTTTCGCGACAGATGGCCCTCAAATCAGTGGTGCTCCTGACGGTGGGACTCTATCTTCTGGGGTTGGGACTTCTCGGCGAGGGGATGAAATATTTTGGGCAGGATTTCCCCAAGGTGCTTCTGGCCATCATCTCGCTGCTCTCCGGCGTTCTCCTCCTGGTGGTTCTGATGTCCGCCAGCTTCAAGCGCAAGATCCAGGTGTTTCTCGTCAAGCATTTCTATGAAAACAAATACGACTACCGAGTCGAATGGCAGAAGTTCACTACCCATTTATCGCGTGCCAAGAACCGGGACCAGTTGCTGACGGCCGTGCTTGGAGAATACTGCGACACCTTCGGCATGGGGTGTGCCGCATTGTATTTGCGGGATTACGAGACGAACGCCTTCAGGCGTCAATCCGTTATGTCCATGGACCGTGGAAATGAAGTCATCGCCCAAGATGACCCACTGCTTTCGCCGATGCAGAATTCAACATGGGTCAGGGATCTTAGCTCCGAGCCATGGGAAACACATGCGCCAAGCCTGGCACAAGACATCAGAAAACACGGGATCATCCTGCTTGCTCCATTTATCCTGGCCGATCGTCTGGAAGGATTCATCGCCTTGGGAAAACCGCTTGACAAGAATGAATCCTACGGTTTTGAGGATTATGATCTGATCAAGGCAATGTCACGTCAGGTAGCATTGGCCTTGCTGAATTTTCGCTTAGCCGAGCAGCTTGCCCAGGCTCGAGAAATGGAAGCAGTTGGGAAGGTTTCAACTTTTGTTGCCCATGATCTGAAAAATCTTGTCTATACTCTGTCCTTGATGCTGGATAATGCCAAGGATTATATGGATGATCCGGATTTTCAAAAAGACATGCTTCAATCTCTTGGCAACTCGATCAATCGGATGAAGATGCTCATCACTCGATTGAAGACCTTGCCCGGCACCACCAGTCTGCGTCTTCAGATGGTCGACATCAGGAAGGTGGTCGAAGAGACCGCGGCCATGGTCAATACGGCTCCCATATCGGTCAGCGGTCAGTCCTTAAGGGTAGAGGCGGATCCGGAGGAGTTGCACAAGGTCATGCTCAATTTACTTCTCAATGCCTTGGATGCCACGGAAAAAAAAGGCCCAGTGCATGTTGACATCATCCGCCATGGCAAGGAAGCTGGAATCCGTGTCCAAGATAAAGGTTGCGGTATAGCGCCGGAGTTCCTGCGGGATGGTTTGTTCACCCCCTTCAGAACCACCAAGCCCGGTGGACTGGGTATTGGTTTGTATCAATGCAAGCAGATCATTACGGCCCATTGCGGAAGAGTTGAAGTACAAAGCATCCAGGGCCAAGGTTCGACTTTCACGGTCTGGCTTCCTTTTCACCAGGAAGTGTAGCGGCTGAGCCATCCGCACCACAGACTCATCATATCACGGCCAGTTAATTTCTTCGAAACTCAATGCGCTTATCTCATATTACGATCCTGCTTTTGGCGGCAGGATTGCCGTTCTTTTTCATCAGTTCAATTCATGAAGCGCCCAGTCCCGTCACGCAATTGAACAGTCTTTTTCATTTCCTCTTCTTTGCCCTGTTTTCCTGGTCCATGGCGCACCTGCCGGCTCTGAGCAAGCATACATTTACTCAGCAGGCAGCTCTCATTCTGGCGACCGTCACAATTCTGGGCGGAGGAATCGAGTTGATTCAACCATATTTCAACCGCACGGCATCATGGCGGGATTTAGGCGTCAACCTTCTTGGGGCGTGCTTCGCCCTGTCGTTTCTGGTTCCCAAGGGGCGTAACCTGGGCTCATATCTGTACAGAACCGCCCAGGTTACGGTGCTGACGCTTTGCCTGATCCAGTTCTACGAGCCGTTTACAAACTTCTGGGACATGAATTTGGCTGCCCGACAATTTCCCGTACTCAGCGATTTTGAAACATCCTTCGAGGCGAGGCGCTGGTCCAGAGGGATGATTGATTCCGATTTCTCCAGACACGGCACGGCCTCTCTGCGTGTACGGCTGGGTACCCAATTGTATTCCGGCACCACCATGATCCGAAGTTTCGGCGATTGGCAAGGCTATGCTGCTTTGGCCCTGAGCATTCACAATCCAGGGCCCGGGCCACTGCAGATGACCATCTCCATTCGGGACAGAAAACACGATATCCGCGGGGGAGCCTATCACGACCGCTACAACCGTGAATTCAAGCTGGCCCAGGGATGGAATGAACTGCGTATCCCCCTCTCGGATATTGAAACCGCGCCTGCCGGACGGCGTCTGGACTTGTCGCAGGTGACGTCAATGGCCGTCTTTGCCGTTAAAATGCCGGAACCTCGAGTCATCCATCTGGACAACGTACGGCTGATTCCATAGCCGGAGTTGCCGGACAAAGTCGGGCAAAAGAGCATCGGGAGCTCCGGTCCCTGCGGCGTCAGGCATCGTTCTTGCTCATCCTCTTGGATGCAGAACTACCTGACCATTGACGTGGAGGACTATTTTCAGGTCAACGCCTTCAGCCGCATCATCAAACGGGAAGAATGGGACCACCTTTCCCGACGTGTCACGACCAATACTTCTCGCATTCTCCAAATCCTGGACAAGTACCAGGTAACGGCAACCTTCTTCATTCTTGGCTGGATAGCGGAAAAGGAGCCGGACCTGGTCCGACGGATTGCCGGACAGGGGCACGTGATTGGTTGTCACAGCTACTGGCATCGCAATGTCTTTGATCTGACCCCGGAAGAGTTCCGCACGGACACGGAGCGGAGCAAGACACTCCTGGAGCAGCTCAGCGGTGGATCCGTTACCGCCTACCGCGCCCCCAGCTATTCCATCACCAGCAAGTCTCTCTGGGCCCTGGATATTCTGCATGAAGTCGGGTTTAGCACCGATTCAAGCATCTTTCCCATCCATCACGACACCTACGGCATCCCGGACGCGCCACGTTTCCAGTACGACCTGCCTCAGCCGGGGATGGTCGAATTCCCTGTTTCAACGGCCAAGATCATGGGGAAGAACATCCCCGTCTCCGGCGGCGGTTATTTTCGGCTCTTTCCCTACTGGTTCAGCAATTGGGCCTTGAAACGCATCAACACTATCGAAAGACGCCCTTTCATCTTCTACCTCCATCCCTGGGAGATTGATCCGGAACAGCCCAGATTCAACAAGGCTTCACCTTTCTCCAGATTTCGCCACTACAACAATCTGGACAAGACGCAAGCGCGTTTTTGCAGACTGCTCAGGGACTTCTCCTTCGGCCCGCTGCCCTCCGGACATGAACAGGATCGATGAAGTCATGCCGCGGCGATTCCAGATAAAAAGCCAGTTTCTTTCGGAATCAGCGTATCCCGCCTGGGACCGATACGTGCTCCACCACGAACATGGCAGCCCATACCTGACGACTGCGTGGAAAAAGGCGGTGCAGGTGGGCTATGGCCATAAAACATCATATTTGGCGGCATTTTCGGGTTCTGACGTTGTCGGCTCTTTGCCCTTGGTGACGGTCAAGCCTCCACTGGTCAAAAATCGATTGGTTTCCTTGCCCTTTTGCGACTTCGGGGGATTGCTGGCCGATGACCCGGCGGTGGCGGAAAACCTTTTAAACCAAGCTCTGAAGCTGGCCGCGGATCAGCGCGCGGATCTGGAGATACGCTGCCCTGCTCCAGCAGGGGCAATTCTCTCTCATGGCGGATTTATCCAGACTACGAACAAATGCCGAATGCTGCTGGCACTGCCGAGTACGGCGGATGAACTTTGGTCGGGATTCAAATCAAAATTACGCAGCCAGATCAATCGGGCGGAGAAGAACGGGCTGACGTGTCGTCTGGGAGGCAGCGAACTCCTGAACGACTTTTACCAAGTATTTACAAGAAACATGCGCGACCTGGGCTCCCCCGTCCATGGCAAGTCATGGTTGACCGCGATTATTCAGGCCTTTGGCAAGCAGGCTGTGGTGGGCGTGGTCTATGCAGGAAATTCACCCGCTGCCGCCGGAATCATTCTCTGCCACGGGCGAACCGTATCCATCCCATGGGCTTCGGCTCTGCGGGAATTCAACCGGCTCAGTCCAAACATGCTGTTGTACTGGACCTTCCTGAAGTTTGCCGCTGACAGCGGTTGTTCGTCCTTCGATTTCGGCAGGTCCACTCCCGGGGAAGGCACCTACTCCTTCAAAAAACAGTGGGGTGCGGCGCCTGCCCCTCTGGCTTGGTACAGACTGGGGACAGCGAGATCACAGGCAGACGAACAAACGAACGGCTCCCTTCGCCGCACCATGGAATCCGTCTGGAAATGCCTGCCGTTGCCGGCGGCAAATATACTGGGACCATGTCTGCGCAAATATATCGACCGCTGATCATCATGCTTCTCTACAATATCCCACCCGCCGAAACACGTCTTTCCTGGACCGCCTTGTCCAAGGGCTTCATCCCGGGGCGGTCTGATTTTTCCGGAAAAATACGGAATCTGACCTCAGGCCGCGCATGCATTCTCGCAGGCAGCGCCAGGATTTTGCTGTATCTGCTTTTCAAGGAGTTGCGCGGCCAAGCCGGGCCGGAAAAATCTGAAGTCCTGCTTCCGGGCTACACCTGCTATTCCGTAGCCGCGGCCGCGGTCAAAGCCGGGTTGCGTGTGGCCCTGTATGACCTGAATCCGCGAACATTCCAACCAGACCTGCATAGTGTGGAGCGTGCGCTTTCGGATCGCACCCTGGCCGTGGTGGGCCAGCATCTGTTGGGGATGCCCGCGGACCTCGAACCGTTGATTTCCGCGGCACAGCGGCACGGTGTTTGCTTAATTGAGGATTCAGCGCAGTTCATGGCTTCCAACCAGACGAAGCAATTTTCGACTGGGGCTGATTTCACCGTTTACAGTTTCGGCCGGGGAAAACCTCTGCCCCTGGGCGGCGGCGGAGCTTTAATCGCAAACAGTCCAAAGGCGACTACTCCGTTGAAGCGCATTGCAGAAGCGGTTTTGACATCTCCGAACGGTTCCAAAGGCCCCATGGCTCCTGCGATGACACGCATCATGTCCTGGCCGCGTCTGTACTGGATGCTGGAAAAACTGCCCATAGGCCTGGGTCGAACTGTTTATGATCCCGGCTTTCCCGTGACGTCCATGGCCGCGGCGTTGCAACGCATAGGGACAGCAGCTTTGTCCGATCTTGCATTGTTGAATCAACATCGGGCCATGATCGGAGAGATCTACATCAAGGGCTTTCAATCAGGTCCGACGCAAGGATCATTGAGTTACGTACCAAGCTGCGTCCGTTTCCCGATCCTGGTCCGTTGCCGGGACAAGATGCGTCAGTTGGCAGCCTATGGAGTCAGACGTCTCTATCCAATGGCTCTGGTCGACCTGCCGGCACTGCGTTCCAGGCTGGCCGATCCTGTTCCAAAGACCTTCGGCGCCAGGGAAATCGCCCAGCGAATGGTCACCCTGCCCACTCATCTGGGCGTGGATCAAAGGTTGGCTGAAATAATTGTCAATATAGCTCAAGCGGCATTTGAAGACATACAAACCGTCACGTCCGTAACGTCAACCTCTGGGACCAAGAAAACTCCATGATTGAAATCTTTTTCTGGGTTTGCTTCCTGCTCCTCTTCTACGCATTTATCGGCTACCCTGCCCTGATATGGATCTTTGCGCGAACGGCAGGACAACGTTCGAGGTTTGATGAGCGTCGCATTCCCACTGTGAGCATGCTTCTTTCCGTCTACAACGAGGAGCAGGTGATCAGGAGCAAGCTCGAAAACTTTCTGCAGCTGGATTATGATTCGCAAGCCTTGGAAATGATCGTTGTTTCGGATGGTTGTTCGGATGGGACCGAGGCCATTGTCGCATCATTTGATTCACCGCGAATCAGACTGATCGTCCAGGAGGAGCGCGGAGGCAAAACCCTGGCTCTGAACCGGGCCGCCGCCGAAGCGAAAGGCGACATCCTGGTATTTACGGACGCCAATTCCATGTTTGCTCCGGATGCCTTGCGCAAGCTGACCCGACATTTCGCGGACCCTGAAGTGGGACTTGTCAGCGGTCGATCAGTCTACCTGGATGCACGGAACAATACGGAACATTCCGGGGGAGTCTATCGGCAATACGAAGATTTCATCAAGGAGCAGGAGAGTGGCACGGTATCCATTGTCGGAGCGGACGGCGCCATATACGCTCTACGCGCGGATCTCTACCAGCCGCTGCCGGCGGAGTACATCAATGATTTCATTCATCCTCTGCAAGTCGTTTGCAGGGGGCTTCGGGCCGTGCAGGAATCCGAGGCCTTGTGCCGGGAAGTTCAGGATGGTGATGCGGGCAAGGAACTGCAACGCCAGACGCGAATCATGGCCCAATCCTGGCTGATCGTGTTCTCGCAGGCTAAAAATTTGCTCCATGCCGGCCGTGTGGGCCATTTCTGGGCCATGATCTCGCACAAGGTGCTGCGTTGGATCACGTTGCCTCTTATGGCGGCGTTGCTGTTCTTCAATCTCTTGTTGCTGGATGAAGGTCTCAGGTATCAGATCCTGTTCACGATCCAGTTCGGTTTCTATCTGGCGGTCATCGCCGGTTGGAGGCGCACCGAAGGACTGTTGCGTGTTCCAGCCATGTTCACGTTGCTTCATGCCGCTGCAGTGCTGGGTTTGTGTCGGCTGATGACCGGTCAGGTCTTCATCACATGGGATCCAAGAAAACAATGACCAGTTTTGACACCGCGGAGCATTCCAAGAGTAGATTTTCTTTTGCGGGCGTTAATACGGTCTACAAGAATTAGGATGATGTCTGATAATGCACAAATTTAAAAAAATTCTTTCCTTGCTCTCCAGGCGTGAACGCCTGAAGGTGTATTTGCTGTTTCTGGCAATGCTGTCCACGGCACTGGTTGACATGCTCAGCATTGCCTCTGTCATGCCGTTCATGGCTGTTGTGACGAATCCGCATGTTATAGAGACAAACCAATATCTGCAAATGATCTACCAACGATTTGAATTCACAAGCGCAAATCAATTTCTAATTTTTATCGGAATCGCTGTACTGATACTGATTGTTTCGTCCAACTTGCTGCGTCTGGTTTCCATGTGGTTCAACACGCGATTTATCCATTACTGCAAAGCAAACCTGTCTCGGAAGATGCTCCAATTTTACATGATGCAACCGTATCAGTTCTTCTTGACCCGAAATACGTCCAATATGGGCAAGAATGTTCTTGAGGAAGTTTCACGGGTCATCTACAGCGTTCTGCAGCCGATATTGGCCATAGTTGCCAGAGGGACCATCACGGTGCTCATTTTCGCGATGCTTGTGGCGGTGGATCCTGTTCTGGCCTTGATGGTCGTGCTGATTCTTGGAGGGAGCTATGCCATGATCTTCATTTCTGTGCGCAGGGGATTGGACACCCTCGGCAAAAGACGTGCCCAGGCCAATCGAGGCCGCTTTCAGACGGCGTCTGAAGCGCTTTGCGGGATCAAAGATCTGAAGATCATGGGGCGGGAAAAAATTTTTCTGGATAAGTTTGCGTCGTACAACCGAGAACTGGCGCATACGGAGAGCAGGCTTGCGGTGATCACGCAGGCTCCCAAATTCGCTTTGGAGGCCATAGGTTTCGGCGGCATCGTCCTGATCGTGGTCTACTTCCTGTTCTCGGCCAGCCAGACATCGGAGATCATCCCGCTGCTGGCGTTGTACGCCTTTGCCGGCTATCGGCTGATGCCCGCACTTCAAACCCTGTTCACCAACGTCACGACGATGCGTTTCAACTCCGCGGCCCTGGACGCGCTCCTCGAGGATATGCAGGAGAAAACGGGCGCCCTGGACAGTCCGTTGCTTGGTCAGGTGGAACGACTGCCCATAATCAAGGAGATAGTCCTGGAGAAGGTCACCTACAGCTATCCGCAAGCTGCCGACCCGGTTTTGCATGAATTGGGCCTGCGTATCGAGGCGAACACGACCGTGGGTTTTGTCGGAGCCACCGGCTCCGGAAAAACAACCACTGTTGACGTGATTCTCGGACTGCTTGCTCCTCAAAGCGGTCAACTGCGGGTGGACGGAGTGCTGCTGGATGAAGATTTGATGATTCGTTGGCAGCGAAATATCGGGTATGTGCCGCAATTCATTTACCTGACGGATGATACGGTGGCCAGGAACATCGCTTTTGGCGTGGGAGAGTCGGATTTGGATCTCGAGGCCGTGGAGCGGGCGGCCAGAATCGCCAATTTGCACGATTTCGTGACCAAAGAGCTTCCCCATGGCTACCAAACCCAGGTGGGCGAACGCGGCGTCCGGCTCAGCGGCGGTCAGCGGCAACGTATCGGGATTGCCAGAGCCTTGTATCATGATCCGCAAGTGCTGATTCTTGATGAAGCCACCAGTGCCCTGGACAATGTGACCGAGGAACAGGTCATGAAGGACATTCAGAGCCTGGCACGGAAAAAAACCATTCTGATGATCGCTCACAGGCTGAGTACGGTTCGGGATTGCGACACGATATTCATGCTGGACAAGGGACGACTTGTGGCCTCCGGCTCTTATGACGATCTTATCGAAAGCAATGAGCATTTCCGGCAGATTGCGCGCCGGGTCGACTTCGATGGAAACGGCAAAGGCGAAGCTCGTGAGAAACGAAAGACCGGCGATATTGAGGCAACTGCCAATTTCCCCCGGGTTCCAGGGGAAGGGCGCGGCTTTTCTTCGGAACCTCTCTCATAACGGAGTTGAAATTCGGATCTGGTTGGCAGCGGGAGCGAGTGACGTTTCATGGCGACAATTCTTGTATTGAATCATCAAGCTCCGTTTCCGGTGCGCTGCGGGAATACGTTGCGGGTCTACAATCTCTGCAATGTGCTTTCCACGTCCCATTCCCTTGTGGCTTGTTTTTCCGGTGAGAATTCTGACGGATCGGTCCCCTTGTCGCCCACGGCCGGAGACGTTTTCCGGAAGAGCTTGGTCCTGCCGCGAATGAACGGCAAAGCATCCTGGAAGCGTTTCCTGCGACCGCTGGAAGGGCATCTGGTCAAACGTTTCAATCCTTCCTTCTGGAAACAGATTCGAAACGAACTGATGAGAGTGATCGATGGGGAAAAAGCGGACGCCGTGCTCGTCACCAGCTTGAAAATGGCCGAATTCGTAGCTGGAATGAACTTGAACAACACCCGAACAGTGCTGGATATCTGCGACAGCCGGACCTTGACCCTTGAGCGAGAATACGCGGCGGATCAACAAATGAATTATTGGGAGAGAATGCATCGGCGTCTTTACCTGGCACGTGCCAGGAGGGATGAGCGAAACGTTACGGAAAAATTTGATGCCGTGACAGCTGTTTCCCCGGTAGACTTGGCTCGTCTCAAGGCCCTGAACCGCCAACATGGCAAGCTGCATCTCGTTCCCAACGGCGTACGTCTTCCGGCACAGGTACCTTGTCCGGAACAAAAGCGGGCTGTGATTTTCTGGGGGGCCTTGGATTTTCCGCCCAATTCCACGGCAGTGCGCTATTTTCTGGAGGAGGCATGGCCAATGCTCCGTCAAAAAGCAGTACGCTGGTATGTTGTGGGGAAAAATGCTCCAGATTGGCTGCTGCAGGCAGCAAAGAAGGATGATGCCTTGATTCTCACGGGTTTTCTCGAAGACTTGCATGCTTTTGCAGCAACCGTTCCCGTGATGATCAACCCCATGCGCATGGGCAGCGGTTTGAAGAACAAGGTCCTGGAGGCGTTTTCCATGGAGCGGGCCGTGGTTTCAACCGATATGGGCATGGAAGCCATTCAGGCTGAAGCCGGCACCCATTATGTCCGCGCAAATACTGGGGTGGAGTTTGTTGAGAACATTCTGCGTCTTTTGGACAATCCACAAAGATGTCGTGATCTCGGACTTGCCTCTAGATCGATGGTGGCGAGGGAGTATACCTGGGAAAAGGCAGCTTCGCGCCTGGAACCACTTTTGATCGGGGAGCCAAAATGAACGTTTCCACGCAAAACAACATGTTGTTGTACGGCATCATGCTGCTTGTTCTGGTGTATGTTGCGAGAATTCAAGAGCTTTTTCAGTTTCTTATTCCATTGCAGTTAGGGAAAATCGCCATTCTCCTGGCACTGACCTTGTTGATGGTCTCGCCCAAGCCGCCCATGCGGGCATCCCTGTTGAAAATACCGCAGGTCAAGATGGTTCTGGGAATTCTCGCATTATGTCTGATTTCGGTGCCTTTCAGCGTCTACCAAGGGCAAAGCTTCAACCATGCGGTGATGGGCTTTCCACGAACCATCCTGTTTTTCTTTTTGCTGATCTATGCCGTGAACAACTTTCACGACCTGCGAAAGCTGTTTTGGGCATTCATCTTTGGCGTAATGATCCTGGCATATTTCATGATCACCGCCAGCGGCACGGGTCGCCTGGCCGCAAGCGCGACTTACGATCCCAATGACATAGCCATGCTCTTCGTCATAACCCTGCCCATTGTCTACTTCTTCATGAACAGCCGGAAAGGCCCCACTAAGCTTGTGCTGATGGGCATACTGCTCGCCCTGCTTTTCGCTTTTATCCTCACCGGTTCCAGAGGAGGATTTATCGGTCTGATGGTAATTACGATATTCATCCTGTTTATGGATAAATATAGGACCTGGCTGACGAAAATTCTGGTGTTGGGCATTGCCGTCCTGGCCTTTTTTCAGTTTGCCCCGGAGACCTATTGGGAACGCATTCGAACCATCACGACTTATGAAGAAGATTATAATTATTCCGCTGAATATGGTCGCAAGGCGCTGTGGAAGCGGGGAATGCAAATGATGATGCAAAATCCCCTCACGGGGGTCGGCGCAGCGGCATTCACCACAGGACTCGGTCTTTCCTATGGCGAAGAGGGAGGAAAATGGTTGACCGCCCATAACGCGTTCGTCCAGATCGGAGCGGAACTGGGAATAGGCGGCTTTGTGCTGTTTATCTGGCTCATCGCGTCCAGCATCCGCTACCTGCGCCGTCTGCGTGCGAAGTATGCCCGGCAGCCAGGCATATTCAGGGATCATCTCTGGATGGCCACGGCTCTGGAGGTCAGCCTATGGGGATATGTGGCCACGGCAATGTTCCTCTCCGCAGCCTATTTCGTCATGTTTTATTTTTTGATCGCCATGTGCTGCATTCTCCGAAAACTGGAGATGCAAGTCGAGTTGCAGGAACAGGCCCAGGAGAACCATTCCGGATTGGAAACCCAGCTGCAAATCGTTGGAGCTCGGGGATGAGATTCATGGGAGCTGCCGGCGTCGCCCTGCGTCACTTCCGTCAAAGTGCCTACACCCGATATGGGGCCGGATTTCCAGGAATCTGCAAATTCTTGTATTACAGCCTGTTCCGGGTCAACACATTCATTGTCTTCTCATGCGGCCGGGGTGAAACCTCAAAGCCGGATATGCCCGTTGAACTGCGGATCGTTCGCGGCGATCACCACCAGCTTGGCCTCGTTCGTGGCCGTTACGCCCTCCCCGGAGAGTTCTACTGCGATCTCAGCCACAACGTGCACGATTATTTCATGGGGCTCTGGAATGAGTTTCCGGCATATGTGCATTGGATCTTCCCACCCGGAAAGGCAAGCCGTTTTCTTGAACTCGGCCCAGGATGCGCGGAGGTGAACTACATGCTCACTCTGCCCGACTATCGGGGCAGGCATCTTTGTTCCTTGATTCTTGCATGCACGATCCACGAGTTGATGGCTGAAAACGTGCAGCGGATATATTGCGTCGTCCATGATGCGAACATCGCCTCCATCAAGGCCGTGCAACGCTCCGGCTTCCAGGAGATGCAACGGGTGCGCAGCATAGGTCCATTCAATTTCCGGATTAAGGTGGATGCGGCATGAAGCGCATCCTGTTTCTCACTGCCCGGGTCCCGGCGCCGCTGGACGACGGCTGGAAAATTCGCACCTTCCACCTGATCAAGGGCTTTGTTCAGGAGGGTTGGCAGGTGGATCTGCTCAGCTTTCGCGGACCAGAACAGCAAGCCTCCGATTTTCCGGAACTGGAAAGGATGTGCAAGCGCATGCTCCTGATCGTCCGTGCCAAGGCCTACGCTCCAAAAGATCTGCTGCTCGGGCTTTTCACGCCTATGCCGTTTCATGTCTACAACTACCGTATTCCGGCCATGGCCGCCGCGGTGGAAGAAATGACCGCGACCACGAACTATGACTTCATTCAGGTCGAAGATGTGGTCATGGCCCAGTACGCTGCAAAAGCAGGAAGCCGTGGGGGACGCATTCTGGACATGCACAACGTGGAGTCCAGCTTGCTTGACCGATTCGCCGTCAACGAACCGAATCCGCTGAAACGCATGTACGCCCGCATTACGGCGAGAAAACTGCGTCGTTATGAACGACGTGTCGCCTCCCTGTTTCACCGGATTCTGGTTTGTTCCCCGGAAGATGGCCGACTCCTCGGAAACAATGGTCTGCAGACCCCGGTACAGGTCATACCCAACGGCGTAGACTGCGATTATTTTCATCCCCAACCGTGGGATCCATCCGCACAGGATTTGGTCTTCGTTGGGAGCATGGACTATCACGCCAACATTTCCGGCGTCCTCTACTTCGTCCAAAACATTTTGCCGCTTGTCTGGAGAATAAATCCTCGAACGAGATTGACCATCGTGGGAAAGAACCCTCCGGAGGCCATTCTTCGTCTGGCCGAGGAGCGGATTACGATTACGGGTAGGGTTGCCGATGTCCGCCCCTTTCTGGCTCGGGCTCGTGTCGTCGTGGTGCCGTTGCTGGTGGGCGGCGGAACACGATTGAAGATACTCGAGGCCATGGCCAGCGCCAGGGCGATCGTCGCCACGCCTCTCGGGGCGGAGGGTCTAGCGATCAAGGACGGAGAACATCTCTTTCTTGCGGAAAAAGTAGACGACTTTGCGAGCAAGACTTGCCTGTTGCTTGAGAACGCCGAGCTCTGCCGCTCTCTCGGGGAATCCGCTTCGGCCTTTGCCCGCTCCAACTATGACTGGTCCTCGATCACCACGCGACTGCGTAGAGACCTGCCGCCACTTCCTGGTGAGTCATGAAAAGAATACTGACCTTGATGTCCACGGATCATCTAAGCGGGCCGCTGCGCCAGCTTCTCCAGCTTACGGAACATGTCCGGAACAGCCATCCGAATCAATATCATTACCATATGGGGTTCACTTGGCCCGCGGCTCTGCCGGAACCGGAACTGTTCCAGGAACTCAGAGGCCGAGGAATTCATCTGGAGATCATTTCCCAAAAGGGACGATTGGACTTTTCCTTGGTCCGCAAAATCCAAAAACTGATTGCCGTCCACAAGATCGATCTGCTGCAAAGCCATGGATACAAACCCTCCATCTTGGCTTTTCTTCTGAAACGAAAATTAGGCCTCCCCTGGGTGGCTTTCCTCCATGGGAGAACCGCGGAGAATCTCAAGGTTCGTTGTTATTTTAAAATGGAAAAGCTGGTCGTTCGCAAAGCCGA
Source organism: Desulfonatronum thiosulfatophilum (assembly GCF_900104215.1). Lineage (NCBI taxonomy): Bacteria > Pseudomonadati > Thermodesulfobacteriota > Desulfovibrionia > Desulfovibrionales > Desulfonatronaceae > Desulfonatronum > Desulfonatronum thiosulfatophilum. Next base: position 39,251 of record NZ_FMXO01000019.1, read on the forward strand.
TGTCGTGGTTACGGTTTCCGAGAGGATGCGCCGGGAAATGCTCGATTTTGGCTTCAGTCCTTCCCAAGTCCGCACCCTGCGCAACGCGATCAATCCGGACGCTTTTCAGACCAACATTCCTGAGCATGATGCGGACCGGTTGCGAAAACTTCATGTCGGCCGCAATGGCGGGCCCGTACTGGGCATTGTCGGAAGAATGAGTCCGGAGAAAGGACATGTTTGGTTCATGGACGCTTTTCAGGAAGTATTGCAACAGGTACCTGACGCCATCCTTCTACTGATCGGCTCCGGACAGGAAGAACGCAAGCTGAAACAGATGTGCGCGGCAAGGGGGCTGAACGGGCGAGTTCATTTCGTGGGCTTTCAGAGCGAGATATCCCCTTGGTATTCCCTCCTGGACCTCGTTGTCATGCCTTCGTTGAGCGAAGGGCTGCCCAACACGGCAATGGAGGCCATGCTTTTCGGTCGCCCGGTGGTGGCGACGGATGTGGGGGGCGTTCCGGAAGTGGTGGAGCACGGGGTGACCGGAAGGCTTGTCCCGGTCCGTGAACCGCGGTCCATGGCCGATGCGATCATCGCCTATCTGGCCGATCCGGCGATGAGGGCGACTCATGGAGCCAATGGGCGCACGAAGGTGCTGCGGGAGTTTTCTCCGCACGTCCAGGCCGACAGCTTGATCAAAATTTATGAAAATGTGCTTTCAGGCGCCCTGGATAAAAATCCGGATGCCAGATCTACCAGCAGCTGAGGGTACTCAACCAATCGAAAGCAACATGGCGGAATCATGTTCAGAAATCGTATAAGAAGAGTATATCGGACCATATTGCCTTGGATATGGGCCAGGAGGAATTATAAATTTTTCCTGACAGGCAGTTTGTTTGAACTGGACAGGAAGACTCAGGCCGTTTTCCACGCCACCAACATTCTGAAACGCTACATCAAGCCGATCCAGGTCCGACCGCCTTTCGGAAAAAGATGCCTTGTCGTGGCGCCGCATTCCGATGACGAGGCTATTGGTTGCGGCGGGAGCGTCTTGAGCCATTTGAGCAAGAATGGAGACGCGAGAATCATTATCGTACAAGACGGATCCGGAGCGGAAGCGGCAATTGGGTTGAGCAGGAAAGAACTGATCGAGATTCGGGAGCAGGAGTCCATAGAGTGTGCCAAAAGGCTGGGGATCGAAGCGCCCCGGTTTCTCCGCTATGCACGGGTTGGCGTTGACAACGTCTCCAGGCTTGCAGCGGATCTGGAAGGCATCATCATGGAATATCAACCCGATGCTGTATTTGGACCTTTCATCCTGGATCACAACTACGAACACGAAAATGTTTCCCTGGCTCTTGCTCTGGCACTCGAACGAACCGGCCTCGACGTCGAAGTCTACTCATATGAAGTATGGGGACTGTGCATTCCTAATGTGGCAGTATTTATCGACGAGTTCATCGATGCCAAATGCGAATTGATCGCTTGTTTCAAGAGCCAGACGCGGTGCAACGACTATGCGCATGCTTTCAAGGGGCTAGCCATGTACAATTCGCTTCAGTTCGGAGCTATTGATACGAAATATGTCGAACGCTTTCTTGCGCTTCCGGGCAATGAATATGTCGATTTCGTTAAGAAGGTTGCGGGGTGATAATATGATGTTCAACGAATTTGAATGTAAAGAAGTGGATCCTGGCGAATTTGCCAATCACATCCTTGACCTCTTCAATTCAGTTTTCCACCGGAACATTCAGATGGATCAGTTCAGCTGGAAATACCTTGCCAGCAAGCCTGAGAAAGCACGGACATGGCTGACAACAAAAAAAGAGACTGGTGAAGTCGTTGCCGCCATTTCCGCTTTCAAAATGACATTCTTTCATGAGCACAGGGAAATCATTGCTTATCAACTCTTCGATGCCATGGTGAAAGATGAATATAGGCGCCACAAAATTTTTTCGAACACGATACGTTGCTTGTATGATACATTGAAAAAGGAAGGAGTGGATTTATGTCTCGCCTATGGGAATTCAAGATCCATTCCTGCTCTGAACAAGATTTTGAAAGATAACGTGCCGATGAAATCCGGGCATGTCTTTTTCCATCCCATCGGTCTTGCCAATGTCATACAAAAATTTTCCTTGCCTCCCTCAATCAAGCCACTGTTCACCTTCTCACTCTCGCCGCTGTATAAGACCTTTTGCAAGGCAAAAATTTCTCTAAAAACAAGTAATGTTCGTTTTTTAGAATTAAATAAATTTGATTTCGTGGATATGATTTCAATGGATAAGTTAAAGGATATGCATATATTATTTCCGAACAGGAATGCGGAATATCTCTCATGGAAAGCATTTGGCCCACCAGATAGGATTAAGAATAATTTAATTATTTATGCCATTACAAAGAATGACTCTGCGGTAGGATATTGCATACTCAGCAAAGATGAAAAAAGAAACGTTCTCGTTATCCAAAGTATACTTTGTATTGACGAGATGCTCCTTAAAGAAGCAATTGTCGGCATACTCAGAATGGCTTGCGACCTGAAGTACGACGGCGTTTTGACCAACTGCAGCAGCAAGATATACCAGGAGCAGTATGCTAAGTTGGGCTTTGTCAAAGGAGCAAATGTTCTTGGCGCAATAAACGACATGAAAGGAGCATTTGGAGATTCGATCGGCAAAGATCATTTCTGGCTTCAGGAACCCATGGACAGGGATCTCTTTTCTTACTGAAGACTGCCAGCCACACGAAAAGCCTCACAAATCAATTCCGTCATGAAAAAAAGAATCCTATTTCTCAACTACCTGATCTGGAAACCCGTTGATCCGGGGTTTAAAGATAAATTCGATGTACTTTCGAAATACTACAGTGGAATAATTCTTCACCTGGGTACCGGCGCGACCGTGGATGCCGAAGATTTTCAATTCGTTTCCACCAGATGGAAAAAGAACATCCTTCTGCGTCAGATCGGATATGTCGTCTTCTGCCTGAGAAAAGCGAAGCAGAAAGGTCCATTTGATGCGATTGTCAGCTACGACCCGTTGATTTGCGGGCTGACCGGCGTGGTGATCAAGCTGTTCACCCGCGCCAAGCTGGTGGTTGAGGTGAATACGGATCATTTCTGGAAAGATGAGGGGCGAGGGGCTGGTATCAAAAGGCGGATCATCAATTGGATCAAGATGTCCTGCATGCGCCTGACGTTTCGATTTGCAGACGGAGTCAAGTGCATCAACAGGCCTTTGACGAGCAAGTATGCGCACACTTTCGACTTTTACGAGAGAAACCTGCCCGTGGAGACCTTTTTCTCCTTTATTGCCACAGACGCTTTTCACACGACTGGCTACACGCCGAACGGGCCGATCCTGTGCGTCGGCCATCCCTATCACATCAAAGGGGTGGACGTACTGCTGAAGGCCTTCAATCTGATCTCGTCGGACTACCCTGATGTGACTTTGAAAATAATTGGTCACTGCGAGGACAGAGAACGGTATGAACATCTTGCCGCTGGTAATGACAAAATTTCTTTCCATGACGGCATGTTCTTCGAAAAGATTGTTTCCGAATTCGAAAACTGCCGATTTCTGGTTCTTCCTTCCCGCACCGAATCCATGGGCCGGGTCTTGATTGAGGCCATGGCCTGCGGCAAACCCGTGATCGGCTCCCGAGTTGGGGGCATACCTGAAGTTGTCGCGGAAAATGAGACCGGGCTGCTTTTCGAAAGCGACAACGCTTCTGATCTGGCCCGGAAAATGCGCGTATTACTTGACGATCCCTCTCTTGCGACGAGGATGGGTGAGGCGGGCCAACGGCGGGCCAAGACCTTTTTTTCACCCGCGCATTATGGACGGCTGTACAAAGCCTTTCTCGAACAGATCATGGAAGGCTCAAAGGCGGTAGTTAAACAAAACCCTGCGTTGCGATTTGAAAAAAATCCTAATCCGGCGGTCCATTCCGAGGATCGCAGTGCGGGAATTAAAAAAAGCCAAGCTTGAAGTACTCGTTATTCATGCGTGAGACGACTTTGGCCAGTCTGATGAGACCGCAATCAAGGCAAGTCGATTCGGCGACGCCGTAAAACGTACTGCTGAGCAGTTACAAACAAACGGAACAATCGAGAGGAAGCGAAGTGAAATCATTTTTCAGCGACAAACGGGTTTTGGTGACAGGATGCTGCGGCACTGTCGGATCGGAACTGGTCCGGCTGCTTTTGGAAAAATATCGGGTCGGAGAGCTGCTTGGATTGGACAACAACGAGTCCGAACTGTTTTTCATGGAGCAGCTCTATGGCCGGACCCAAGCCCATTTCAGCCTCGGTGACGTGCGGGACAGGGACAAGCTTCTGCGAAAGATGCGCGGCATCAACATGGTGTTTCATGCCGCCGCGTTCAAGCATGTTGAGCTGTGCGAGCGATCTCCCTTTGATGCTGTTCAGACCAATATTCTCGGTATGCAGAACATCATTGTGGCCGCTGGTGAAAACAATGTGGAGCGCGTTATTTTCACCAGCTCGGACAAGGCCGTGAACCCGACGAATGTTATGGGCACGTCCAAGCTCATGGGTGAGCGTCTCATGACTTCAGCCCATTCCAGCGCCCGTGACGGCACAACGATCTACACCTCTACCCGTTTCGGCAATGTGCTGGGTTCCAGAGGATCTGTAATTCCCTTGTTCAACAAGCAGATCCGTCAGGGAGGGCCGGTTACCCTCACCGATCCGAACATGACGCGGTTCATTATGAGCATTCAGGAGGCCGCCAGATTGGTCATCGATTCGGCCATGTACGCCAATGGCGGAGAGGTCTTGATTACTAAAATGCCGGTCATCCGGATCCAGGATCTGGCAGCGGTCATGATTCGTGAGATTGCTCCGGAATATGATCTCGATCCGGAAAATGTTGAAATCCGGATTATTGGCACAAAACCCGGCGAGAAAATGTATGAGGAACTGATGAGCATGGAGGAGACCCGGAGAGCATGGGAGCTTGAACGATATTTTGTAGTTCTGCCCGCTTTCGCCAACCTCTACAGAAACATTGAATACAAATACGATGATCTCGTTTCCAGAGAGGTGACGAATCCCTATCACTCGGGAAATGAACAGGCTTTGTCCCAGGAGGAGATTGCGATGTTTCTGCGCCAAAACAACCTGCTCCGAGGCAATGGAAAAACGGGGGATACCATTGATCGGACGGCGTCCGACGAGTGCGAGGGACTCTAGCCATGCAGATTCTCATTCTCGGCGGGGACGGTTACCTGGGCTGGCCCACGGCCATGCATCTCTCGGCACATGGTCATGAAGTGGCGATCGTGGACAACTACCTCCGCCGCAGGATGTGTCTTGAGCAAGGCGTTGAGCCGCTGTTTCCGGTTCCGGACATGCATCGGCGCGCCGCGATCTGGGAAAAGGTCACCGGTAAACGAATTGCCGTCCATGTAGGAGATCTTCGGCGCTGGGATTTCGTCAGCGAAGTCTTCCAGAGCGTCAAGCCGGATGCCGTTCTCCATTACGCGGAGCAGCCTTCGGCGCCCTATTCAATGCTTGATCGGCGCACCGCGGATCTGACCCTTTCCAACAACATCGGCGTAACCGCCAATGTCATCTTTGCGGTGCGCGAATTTTGCCCGGATGCCCAGATCGTCAAGATCGGCACTATGGGCGAATACGGCACGCCAAACATCGACATCGAGGAGGGCTGGCTGGAGATCGATCACAAAGGGCGCAAGGACAAGTTTCTTTACCCTCGTCAAGCCTCGAGTCTCTACCATACGACAAAGGTCATGGATACCGACCTCTTGTGGTTTTATGTGCGGACCTGGGGCCTGCGGGCCACGGACCTGATGCAGGGCCCGGTTTACGGAATTATGACCGACGAGAACGAGAACAATCCGGAACTGATGCCTTTTTTCAACTATGATGAGCTTTTCGGGACGGTGCTGAACCGCTTTGTCGTCCAGGCCGTAGTGGGATACCCCCTGACGGTTTACGGGCAGGGAGGTCAAACACGGGGGTACCTGAACATCAAGGACACCCTGCAGTGCGTCCGATTGTCTTTGGAACAGCCCGCGCGGAAAGGCGAACTGCGGATCTTCAACCAGTTCACGGAAACTTTTTCCGTCAACGACCTGGCGGACAAGGTGGTCCGCATCGGCAAGGATCTCGGTCTTCATGTCAGCATCCGGGCCCTGCCCAACCCACGCAAAGAAGCGGAAGAACATTATTACAATCCGGTTCATACAGGCCTGCTGGATCTTGGTTTGAAGCCCAATTATCTGACTGATGATGTTTTGGCTCAAATGATGCAACTTGTCATGAAATATAGTGCGGCCGTCAGGCCGGATATCATTTTTAAGAGCGTCAAATGGAGTTGAAACAATATGCAAACTTATCCTTGAACACATCCTTCACAAGACTTGTAGGTGGTGGTGTGGATATTCCAAAGCAAACTGCTTCTGTCGTGGCACCTCAAAAATAGATGTACATGTTTTTGTAGTGTAATATCTTTTGAAGAGCCTCAAGGTGTTTCCGACTTTGATTCAGGCTGCTTGTTTTATGTGGGCTTATTCCTAATTTGGAATCAGGAGTTTTTCAAAATGCTTGTCAGAATAATTTTTTTCTTGCTGATATTCTTATATATTCCTTCTTTCGGTTTCTCATCCGAGGTCATTGATGCCCAAGTGGTTCGAAATCAGGACGGTACCGGCATGTGCCGCATCAGCAGCGGTTTTCCTCTTCCGCGGGGGCTTGTTACGGAAGACATGATCCGTGAGGGAAAGCTGAAGGTTGTTGTTGCTGGGAAAGAAGTGCCCGCCAACGTAACGGCCCTGCGGGGGCGTCATCATGATGGCACACTCCGATCGGCGCTCATTCAGTTTCAGTACTCGATGCACAAGGATCAAGCCATTCCGGCCAAGATCATCATCGACGGCACGTCCCGTTCATATCCTGACCCCCCGTATCATCGGCCAACACTGGAAACAGTGATGAACAACAACGTCATATTGCCCACGGATCCCAACTATATTTCGTCAACCCGCATCGTTTTCCAGTATCTGCTCTCCGCCGGCGAAGGAACGCCGGAGGAGGAGAAGCAGTTTACCACATTGGCTGCGGATCGATTCAACGCCCTGGCCCTGAACCAGAACAGAGGCCGTTCCAACTATGAGGATCCGAAAGCCATGGCAGGATTGTGGGCCAGAACCGGAGACATCAAGTACTTCAATGAAATGCTTTTCCACATGACGAACTACTGGGCAGGATACAATTTTCCAAACCCTGACAGCAACTGCAAGGATGCGGTTGTAACCAATCCGGACGGTGTCCAATGGCCCAACCATGCGAACAGCGGGTGCTGGGTGAGCGGCAGAGAAGCGCTGGGGCCGAGAACGCAAAGTTACGCCATCGCGTATCTGCTTACGGGCTATAGGGATTTTTGGGGAGCAGTGGCTGCTTTTGCCCAGAGGACTCTTTTTCAAGGTGCGCAAATTGTCGATCAACAATCCTCCGACCTGAGACTGCTTTACGGTCACTGGGACTATCCACGCTTCAACTACAACAGGTATGCGCCGCTGTTTTCGGCGTTGATGATCGATGCGACGATTCCCGTGCATACTTTTTGGTCCGGGGCAAAGGTGAACTACGTGGATCACATCAGATGGGCGCTCAACTCCCTGATCACCCATCAATGGGATATTGCCTGGGTTCCTTTTGACAACTGGGATGGCAACATTCCGAGTCATAATCTTGATGGTTTTACCGTAACCCAGGAGGGTGTACAGGCCCAGTGCATGGCCTTGTATTTCGACATGAACGCCATCAACAGGATTGACAGGAGTTTGACGCAAAGCGATCAGGAACCTTCTTCGCCCGCCAACAACCACATGTGGCACAGAACGTCGGACGGCAAACTTTTCAGATGGAGTTCGGACAAATCCGCATGGGTGGACCTGGGTCCTTTTCCCTACAGCGGATACATGCAGATCCGGAGAAGCAGCATTACCGGTGGAAATTTTTCTACAGGTCCTTTGACCGGAGGTTTGAACGCGGATGTCAGTGGGACCGCAAAGGGTGATTACAGAAACAAGTTCGTGGGCCTCCGAAGCAACGGTTTCAACAGAGAAATTGCGATTCCCGTTTTTCAAAGCATATTCCCAGCCAATTTCTTGATCGACTACTACCTGAACATCGAGGCGGACGAGAGAATTCCCGAATTGGTCTATGAAATCACACGGATCGTCCTGGAAAACATCCATGAGCTCCCCCCCGGCCATTTCCGGTACCAATCCGGTAATTCAACCTGGGGCTACGTCACGCATGGGCAGCCCTACGCCATGTCCAATCCGCCCGCCTCTCCGGGAAATCATTGGGAACTGCCGGAATTTGCTCGTCTGATCGCCTTCACGCTCAAGACGCGCGGCGATGTCGAGCTCAACGGCATGCGCTTGTCCGAGGCATACAAGACGGTCATCAACACCGCGAACAACAGTCCGTCATCCAACAAGGGCGGATTGATCTGGCAATGGAAGCACTTCGGCCAATATTACGGCATCAGCCAGGATGCGCCCTGGATCATGAGCCGAACGACACTTGCCGACATCGGTCCCGCTCAAGCTCGCATACCTTACCAGTACGACTCCATTCCCGGCGATATCCCCGATATAGCCAGGGAGAACGACCCGCGGAGCAACGGAGAAGCGCCGGTGATCAAGCGACTGCGGATTCTTAAGTAGTCTGCCCTGATAATAGATCAACTGTCTAGAATTGTTTGATATTTTTTTCTATTTCGTGGTACGTTTTTCGACCAGTTAATGCACTTTTTGCCCTTTTTTCGCTTTGCTGTTTTTCGGCACCACAACCCGTCAACCTTCTATGGTGATCCTGTAACGAAAATATCGGATTTTTCTGGCTCGGCTAATTATAAATGATGAATTACGCAACGAAAGTCCTCAAGGGGATGCGGCTGTCGATGGGGCTGATGAGGCAGGCTCCAACCATGATGCGCAGTTGGCGATTTCCCAAGTCTGCTGAAAGACTTCTTGAGAAATTTTCAAGGGATCAGGTTCCGGGTTCAGCTTACGATGATCTGATGCGTTACCTGGCAACGGCATGGACGACATATCGTAACGCCTCCGGTTCCGGTGCAATCTATCCCGGGCTGCCAAGCTGGAGTGGACCGGAATGCGATGCACTTGAAGGATTTGCTCGGACCATGCCCTGTTTCGGGGCCTGGTGCGCATCGGGCCGCAATCCGGAAATAATCCTGGCGGAAGGTACCCGTCTTTCGCTTCCTGAAGAATTCAAGCGCGGTCTGCTCTCAGGAACCGATCCTCGTGCATCCACATACTGGGGTGATATGCCAGGTAAAAGCAATCAAAGAATAGTTGAAGCAGCAGATATCGCGCTGGCACTTTGGTTGTTTCGCGACTCCGTGTGGGAAGGCTTGACCATACATCAACGCAAGGCCGTCGTGGACTGGCTTTCGCTTGTTGATGGCCGACCAGGGCTCGACAACAACTGGCATCTTTTCTTTGTCTTGATTGATCGTGTCCTCACCGCCCTCGGTTATCCTGCGCGAATTCGCGGAGTGCGGGAGCGATTTGAACGGGTCAAGGATTTTCACCTTGGCGATGGCTGGTTCAGAGATGGACCGTCGGGACACGTGGATTACTACAACGCCTGGGGGTTTCACTACGCATTAACCTGGATCAACCGCATTGATCCGCAGTGGGATTCGGCCTTCACCCAAAACACGCAGCAAAAATTCCTCAAGACCTACAGGTACTTGATTGGCCCGCATGGCCTGCCGATTCTCGGACGTAGCGTTCATTACCGCATTGCCGCGTCTGCCCCGCTTGTCGCTGGAGCTGAAAGGAACCCCGAGACTGTATCGCCAGGTGAGGCGAGACATGCTCTCGATGTGACATGGCGATATTTTTTAGCCCGCGGCGCGTTGCGCAAAGGTGTCGTCACCCAGGGTTATCACGGCACAGACCCTCGCATTTTCGATCCCTATGCCGGACCTTCAAGCAGCCTCTGGTCGCTTCGTTCGCTTGTGATGGCGTTCTACTATCCGCCAAACCACTTGTTTTGGTCCGAGCCGGCCCAGCCGTTGCCGGTGGAGCAGAATGATTTCGAACTGCACATAGATGGACCGGGGTGGAAAGTTACCGGTGAGCGCGCGACAGGAACCATCACCATTGAAGTGCTCGGCAACCCGCTTGGCGCACTCCCCCTCGCGCCTTTCAGCCGCATGGATGCGCTGAAAAATCTTGCCTTTGGTCAGCCACCACGTCCCAATAACCTGCAAGCAAGATATGGCCGGCGTTTCTATCGCTCGGATAGACCTTTTTTCATGGAATGAACTCTTATTTGGTTTTGATCTAGTGCAAACCCTTGCGGACAGACAGGAACAGACAGGGGACATGTCCACATAACATAAGAAGACATTGAATCGACTATGCAAAATACGACACTTCTTTCCCGTGCAAATGGTTGCGTCCGTGGCACGCTCGGCAGGATCGCCGCGGCAAGCGTTGCCCGCGGTGTTCCGGCAGGCTGGTTCGGTTATCGATGCGTAGAACATGAAACCGTGCAGGAATACTTTCGTCGTCGGGGCGCCAACGACAAGAACCAGCAATACGAAACCGTGCATCCTGTGACTGAAGCACGAAATCAGTTGCCCTGTAATGTTGGATCACGTGAAGAACTTCCTGACGACAGGGGCTGGTGGGGTTATTCGTTCAGGGATGTGCCGACCCGAATCAGCGGTGAAACGTTTATTGCGACACTGCCGGATTGCCTTATTACCTGGTATAGAGATCCGTCCAAGGATAATGATTTTTTTCCCGCCATCCTCAACCGTGACTCGCGCGCATTGGAAATGCGCGAGTTCCGGTTCCGACCGTTGCATGCGCTGACCTTGCGCGAGTCGCCGTCACCGGTCCGCTTGAAAAAAGCCACATGGATCGCCGAAAGGGTTTATCACAATCACTCGCACTGGCTCACGGCCCACCTTCCAAAGTTGCTTCTGCTCAAAAAACGGAATTTGCTGGACGGGGTCCTTCTGCCGCCTGAACGGACCGGGGCCCTGGATGGTTCTCTGCGCTTGCTGGGCATGAATCCGGAAGATTTTCAGACCTATGACCCAAGCCGTCCACTTTTCGTGGAAAATCTCACCGTCATGGGAACCGATCGTTTCCGTCCGGAACTCCTGCGGTTGATTCCCGAGGCCCTGGGAATTGCCGATGCGGCTCTTCCGCACAGGAAAGTGTTCATCAGTCGGGCCAAGGCGACTCGGCGGCGACTGGCCAACGAGGACCAGGTCTGGCCGCTGCTGGAACGGCAGGGATTTGAGCGGGTGTACATGGAAAAGATGCCATTCTCCGAGCAGGTTGATCTGATGCGGGAAACCAGGGTTCTGGCCGCCCCTCACGGAGCTGGTCTGACCAACATGATCTTCTGTCCGGAAGGTGCGCAGATTGTTGAAATAGCCGACTTGAGCTTTCCTAACCCCAATTTCTATGCCTTGGCTTCAGCCATGGGTCATGCCTACTGGCTGGTCAGGGCAGAGTCGGTCGGGGATCTCCACCCGCTGGAAAAAGATCTGCATGTTGATCCGGCGGCACTCAATGAAGTCCTCCTCCGCCTGGATCCAGCACCCCCTGAGGGATGCAAGCAGACATTACAAAGATGATCTTGACGCGCTATGGAATACATTTTCTGGAAATCCGGTTGACTAGCATATTGGCTTGTTAAGGAGTTCTTCAAAATTTCTAGCCGCTATTGACCAATGAACAGCGGCATTTATTATCAGGGGTAATCATGAGCGTTCAGGCAAGGCCTGACGCTCACTGTCCGGCTATTTGCCAAGAAAGATCATGAATACCCTCTAAGGGAAATGAAAATGAGGTCCGTGTTCGCACTCGCCCGCTGCCTGCCACCCTACGCGAGAAAGCGGTTGAAAGAGTTCCTGCTGGCCCTGACATCGCAGGTTCACCAGGAGCGGCTCGTCCCGGAGCCCGTGGATTTTCGCGGCGTGCTTTCCGATCCTTTCGAGGCGCTCTCGCGAGTGGATCCCAGGCAGCCCGTGCTGGTCAACGTGCCTTTGGAAAGATGCAGGACGTTGGGACCAGTGGGGTTCCCGCCCCTGGCGGAAGCCCACCATCCCTACGTCCTGGCCATGCTGGAATATCTTGAGAGTAATATTCAGCAATACGACGAATCCCCGCTAAAACTTTATTTCGATCATTTCCAGCCGCAAAACGCCGCGGAACTGGCGGATGTCCCTGGTGTCGATAACGATTCAAACCTGCATCGAAAGGAAGCCATTGAACTTGATTTTCCTTGGCTTGCCTCGCCTGGCTTGGAGGTGAAATCCATGCGCAATAAATTCCTACGAGATGATGCGGCCCAGTTCGGCAAGCAATTGTCAGGCGATGACGGCTTGAACTACTTTGGACCAGTGTCTTCGGCAAAGGCAGATCTGGAAATGGAACGGGTGGTTTATATTATCGATTCCATAAAGCGAAACGGTTACCGTGTGCCTGCAAAACAAGATCATATCTCAGGATATCTGCTAAAAAAGGGAGACAGTTATGTGGCCTTGCCATGGGGCGGTCAGCACCGGTTGGCAGCGCTGGGGGCTCTTGGCTTCAGGCATGCACCATTCCTTCTCTATCGCCACAGAGTGACTGACCGTGCGTCCGTGAAGAGTTGGCCTGCCGTGACTTCCGGTGATTTTTCCCCTGAACAGGCGCTACATCTTTTTGATCGAATTTTTGCAGGCCGACAGCCGCAACAGGTGGAAAAAGTTTGGCCTGACGTGCTTAAAGGATGTCACCATAAAATTAATGACGACTGGCAATGAACAGGATCATCATGGTTCGTGATAATAGAAAAAACTGATCGATATTTGAAAAAGATTGTCGCCTTCAAAATCATCTGAGACAGAAGTCAACAGTTTGGCCTGAAGTTTGAATCACTAGCCTCTATGCCTGTCTTTGTCTGATGAACACGGACATGACCTGACAAGACTGTATCTACGCAAGACTAAGTAACAATACTTAAACATATGAGATACTGCTAAAGCCGGAATGCTCTTACGCTGATGGTGAAATAACGCATTCATGTCGTGAAGCCCGTATCCAAAAGTGTTGCCAAATTCAGCAGTTAACCAAGAACATCTTAACTCCCGAATAAATAAATTTTCTGAGTTTCCTTCAATCCCGTCATGCCGATTTCAAAAAACCAAAAGATCTCCATCATCATCCCCTGCCACAATGCCGAACGCTATTTGTCCCAGACGTTAGGCTCGGTTCTGGATCAGAGTCTGGCTCCACATGAAGTGATCGTCGTCGATGACGGGTCGACGGACTCCAGTCTCGATATCGCCCGTCGCTTCGAGACAGCCTTCGCGGGGCTGATTCACGTCCACTCCCAACGTTCCGGCTGTGCTTCGCGGACACGAAATCTCGGCGCATCCTTCGCATCAGGAGATGCTCTGATGTTTCTCGATGCCGACGACGTACTTGCTCCCGACGCACTCGAGGCCCTGGCAGAGGCGCTTTTCGCTTGCCCAGGCGGTGTTGCCGCGTGTTCATGGCAACGCCTTGAACTTGTGGATGGGACATGGAGATCCGGACCGGCTTCCTGTGCGCCACGCAGGCAGGATCAGGACGTTCTCGCCGCTTGGCTGATCGGATGGTATCACCCTCCATGCTCCATACTCTGGTCCAGGGAGGCTTTTCAAGAGGCCGGCTGCTGGGATGAAGCCGCCACGCTCAATGATGACGGCGACTTGATGATGCGGGCGTTTATCGGCGGCATACAAATGGTGGAAGCTGTTTCCGGTACCGCCTATTATCGCCGGCTTCCAAAGGGCCAGATTTCCTTGAGTGGTCATCGGTACACGTACAGCGGGCTGGCGGGACGACTTGCAATCATTGAAAAAGTTGTTCGCCTGCTGGAGGAGCAGAGGCGGGTGGACAATTATCGTCCTGAGATTAGCAGGGCCTTTGGCTTGATCGCCGCTGACGCGGCTTGGCGCTTTGGCGCCCTTTGCGAACAGGCCCGGAGGAGAAGCCGGGAATATGCCCCATCGCTTTCAATCAGAGCGAAGGGCTTGCTGAACCGCTTACGTCGGGAACCTGCCGCTGCAAGACAGATCCCTGTTGCGGCTCAGGGGCTGGGCGAAGAGATCCGGTTCGGCCTCGATCGGGCGCGAGAGGTGCTGGACTCTTCTTTCTCGGCAACAACAATCACGGATGCGAAGCCTTCCAAACAAGTCGATAGGCCTGAAGTCAGCGTGATCATTCCCGTGTACAACCGCGCTCATCTTCTGCAGCGCACCATCGAGAGTGTTCTTGGCCAGACGTTTCCGCATTTTGAGGTTATTGTGGTTGATGACTGCTCCGGAGACGATCCAGCATCAGTGCTCGCAAAGCAAGGGGACCGGCGTGTGCGCTATTTCCGGCAACCCAGGAACTGCGGCGTCGCAGCGGCCCGCAACCGCGGTTTGCGGGAGGCACGGGCTGACCTTGTTGCGTTTCTGGACGACGACGATGAATGGTTTCCTGAAAAGTTGGCTTTGCAGGTTGAGCTTATGAATCGCTCGCCGGAGAATGTGGGGCTGATCTATACCGGCGTGGAAAGCGTCTTCAGCGACGGCAGCCGATCTGTTCAGATCCCCTCCGCACGAGGTGACCTTTACCGTGAACTCCTCGTCAGGAATCTCCTGCACGGGGGTGGAACCAACATCATGATGCGGCGCAATGTGGTTACGACGATCGGATTCTTCGATGAAACCTTCCCGGCAATAGAGGACTATGACTACTGGCTGCGGGTCAGCCGCCTGTATAAGGTCGATTACGTCGACATGCCTCTTGTCCGATATAACGACCATGATCCATCGCGGGGAAATGGTAAGGAAACCAGGCGATCCACCAAGATCAAGGCGAACCTGGAAGCCCGGAAACAATTTTACCGGAAACATGGTGCGCAGATGCGAGAGCACGGCCTCGCGCATCTGTTTCTGGTGGACAGTGCACATCGACACCTGACGCCGGGATGGGACGATGTCAATGGAGCGCGCAGGCTCGCCCTGCAGGCCTGCCTCTTGGCTCCGGCATCCAGAGAAGTGCGTGACGTCTTGAAAAAGCTCTTCGTCCCAGAGACGTTGCGCGGCTTTGTGAGAAAAAGACGCAATTGGCTCAATAATCGTTGTAACCGGAGCGGCCTAAGAAAATTTATCTCTTGATTCGGTGGCGGAAGTGAGCATGTCGCAAGCGGTTCCTCGCAGACATACGAAAGAATATTCATAATAAGGACTACCTTGTGCCGGGCACTCCATTAAAAGCCATTTGTTACGTCTTGAATTACTTTCCGGAACCGAGTCTCACGTTCATTTCAGATGAAGCCGCATCATTGATGCATCTCGACATCACTCCATATGTTTTGACGTTTAACCATGGTCTGGAAAGATCGGTTCTGCAGCCTTCGGCACGAAAAATTATTGACCAGGGTTTGTTCAGAAAAATCGTTATTCCCTCCAAGGCGAGGACATTGCGGGCAATTCCGCAATTGGCTCTGAGAAATCCGCGGAAAACGTTTTTCTGCTGTATGCGTATCCTAAAATCCAAGGATCGATGGCACTACATGAGTTCGGCGCCATATGCTCTGTTTCTGCAGGATCACGGGGTGCAATACATCCATACGCATTTTGCCGATGAAAATCTTAAATGGACGAAGGCTTTATCCGAATGGACAGGCCTTCCTTTCGGCGTGACCACACACGGATACGATCTCCGCGAAGATCCAATGCCGGCAGGCGAAGTATCGAAACTTCTTTTCCAAGCCAACCTGGTAGTCGCCATCAGTGGCTATAATCAAGATTTAATGGTCAAGAAATACGGCATTGCCAAGGATGCGATAAAAACCATCCACTGCGGCATCGACACCCAAGCATTCAGACGGAGCGACAAAACTGAGAGATTCGTCGGCAATCACCTGCGGATTGTCAACATCGGACGGCTCGTACCGGAAAAGGCGCAGGATGTTCTTTTTCAAGCACTGGCAGCGGTCAAAAAACGAGGCGTGCAGTTCGATCTGCAAATTGTCGGCGCAGGACCGCTTCTGGATCAGTTGAAAGAACTGGCCCGATCCTTGGATATCATTGATCACATCGATTTTCTTGGAGCTCAGCCGCAAGATGTTGTCATCAAGGTACTTCGGGAAGCCGATGTATTTGTGCTCTCGTCGCGTAATGAAGGACTTCCCGTCGTTTGCATGGAGGCAATGGCGATGGAGGTATTCCTCATCGCCACAAACATTTCCGGAATCCCCGAGCTCGTTCAGCATGGTCAAAACGGTCTTCTGGTGGAACCCGAAAATGTTCAGGAATTAGCGGACGCCATCTTGTGGGTCGATAAGAATAGAAAGCTTTTAGAAGGAATGTGTTTTGCAGCCCGAAAAAAAGTCGAAGAGGAGTTTGATCGAAAAAAATGCACTCGTAGCCTGGCATTAGAAATTGAACAATGCTTGGTCACGCAGAAATAATTGTTTTCGGTCCTGATGATGTTCCGATCCGGTTGCGTTTCGTTTGCTTACTTCGGATTGAGATGCCTTGATTCAAACAAACTTGTCGCATCTAAATTGAATGCCCTGGCATATGCCATTATATGACGCTAATACATGTAATAATTTTTGATGATAATTGACAAAAACTAGCCAACTCAACAGCTAAATTAAGCTATGTTGCGGAGGCTTATCGATATTTTGGAGAAAAAATGCGGGTGATGCAGGTTATATATGCGTTCAAGGTCGGCGGGTCAGAGTCGGTAGCAAGGGACATTGCCTTGAATATGAACAAGCATTCCGAACATGCCGTCGCTTCATTGGAAAGCGATGGCCATTTCAGAGAGGTGTTCGACTCGAACAATGTGAAGACATACGTTATTGACAGACAACCTACAGAACGCTTCGGACCTATGATCCGACTATGGAAAGCCATGCGTTCCTTCAAGCCGAATGTTGTTCATACGCATCACCTTTATCAATTGTTCTATGCCTGGCCAGGAGCCCTTTTATCCGGTGCGCGACTCATCCACACCGAGCATGAATACTACTCACTCGTGCCCGCGAAATCTCGTTTCATGCTCCGCAAAATATCAAGGTTTTGCAACGCGATAACCGCCGTGAACCGCGAGACGTCAGACTTTCTCGTCCAGAAAGTGAAGATTCCCAAATCAAAAGTGCATATTGTCGTTAACGGAATCGACTTTCGGAAAATCGCAAACGCGTCGAGTAGCCGAGAGCAGTTTGGGCTCTCAGAGGAAGATCCGGTCGCTGGGATTGTCGCTCGCCTTCATCCGGTCAAGGATCACGCCATGCTGCTGAAAGCTTTTCGAATTGTGGTTGATAACGTGCCGAATGCAAAATTATTGGTTGCAGGTGACGGCAGTGAACGTGAAAGGCTTGAGAAGCAGACTCATGACCTTGGGCTGAAACATGCGGTGATTTTTCTGGGAACGCGTTCCGACATCCCCAACATATTGAGTTGCATAGACATATTTGTACTTGCGTCATGGAAAGAAGGCCTTCCACTGAGTATTCTTGAAGCTATGGCTGCCGGCAAACCAATTGTCGCTACTGACGTTGGTGGAGTTCCATCACTGGTGAATGATTCAGGGTCAGGAATAATCGTTCCTCCGCGTGACCCTGAATCAATGGCAAATGCTGTAATCCAAATGTTAAAAAACAAGAAAGACAGGGAAATTTTCGGTAATGCAGGTCAGGAGTATGTAAAGCAAAACTACTCACTCGATACTTCAATAAAAAAATACGAATCCCTTTACATGTCTTCTTGACAAGCGGTATGTTGTTCGTTTCATCACTTAATGAGATTGCACATGGTTAATCGAACATGAAAAACATTAATGTTTCTAATAAGTTTATTAGTATAATTATACCAACTTATAATTATAGTTTTTGTATCTTGGATACGATACATAGCGTGCTGCAGCAATCCTATAAAGAATTTGAGTTGATAGTTGTTGATGATGGCTCAAAAGATGATACGCGCGCAATAGTCAGCAACATCAAAGATTCAAGAATTCGATATATATACCAGAAAAATCAAGGAGCCAACGTCGCAAGAAATCGTGGTTTCCATGAATCAAGTGGTGGTTACCTGATTTTTCTTGATTCGGATGACGTTTTGGAAAAAAATTATCTGGAGGAGTTACTGAAGGTTGCAATGCGCAATTCGGACGCAAATATCTATGGACCTTCAAAAAAAGGATATTTCACTGATCTGGGATTCAACGTACTCTCGGAATTGGGGCCTTGCCCGAATCCAGACTTGCTTGAAAGCTGGATTAAGCATGATTGGTGGATTTTCACTTCATGCGTTTTCTGGAAACGTGAAAATCTTGTGAAAGTGGGCGGTTGGGACGAAGCTCTTCATGCCAATCAGGACGGGGATATTGCAATGAGAGCCCTGATTGAGGGTATAGCATTCATCTATGCGGAAAATGCTCCACCTGTTTTGATCACTTCTCACAAAAATAAAAAGCCATCCATATCGGATACGAAGAGTCAAAAGACATTGAACTCCCGTTACGCTGTTTTCTTGAAACTGGAAATTATCTTGAAGCAAAAGGGAATGCTGAACGCCAAATATCAAAATGCGCTGGGAGTAGGATATTATGTTCTGGCTCAAAGCGCGCTTGCGGATAGCCCCGAATTTTCCGAAATTTGCTATCGAAGATTTCGCGAAATGTGTGGCCTGAAGAAGCCACCTGGAAGTTATTTGAATTGGATTGGCATATTGATGCTAGGAATCAGAAATAAAACAAGATTGTCAAATTATATTGGAAGAATATTTTAATTGTTTGTTGAAGTGCTTACGCGGCGGTTCGTTCAATATTTCAATTTGAGGGGCAAATAAATACAGGTCGGAGTGTATTCATTGAGAGCTGACAAGAGAGTTCTTGTTCCGCTTAACAGGTGATGAAAAAACAAAAAACTGCAGGTCGTTCAAAAACCCCGATGGCAAGGCGCAAAAAGTTTAAATCCGAAGCGTATTTTGTCACATGTGAGGGTTTAAACTCTTTACAGCGACGCAGCTAGCGGGGATTTTCAACAGCCTGCTAAGGGGCGCAAGCAACCGAAGCTTCATTGTTTCTGTGGATGTTTGTTGTGTGAAAAAGCGCGGTTTCTTCCAGATCATTCGATGAAGGCATCCGAAACGGCATGGAATGTTTCTTGAGTAGTTCATAGAACCTGGCTCTGGAGAGGCCGGAGAGATTCAGGGCGGAGTTCAGGTCGGCGCCCGAACGCTGCAGGAGCTCCTCGAGGTATTTCTTCTCCATGGCACTGATGGTCACTTCACGAAGTTCCCGCAGAGTGGGGAAGGACGTGCTTGAAGAAAAAGTTTGTCTAAAGGGTTTTTCCACGGAAGTACGCAGCACCTCGGCGGTATCAAAATCGCATGGCAGGTTGTTGTCCACCAGAAAATCGTCGTCATCAGGACAAAATCTTTGAAAATTGAGCTGGTTCGGGCTGTCGATCATTGACGGTTCCCGGTTCAAGCTCGCCTGTTTGGCCTTGATTCGCAGATTGATTGGCAAATGTTGCGGGTAGAGAATTGGTTCGTCCTTTGATCCGACCAGAACGTTTTCCAGAGTATTCAGTAATTCCCGGACGTTGCCGGGCCAATCATAGCTCAGCAGGGCTTCCGTGAACTCCGGCGACATGCCCTTGGTCGGCATCCTGTAATGTTCACATATCTTGTTCATGTGATGCATGGCGATTTCCTTGATGTCTTCCTTCCGCTCCCGCAGGGCGGGCAGTTCGACATGCATTGCCTTCAATCGAAAGTGGAGATCTTGCCGAAATTCTCCGTTCTCGGACATGGCTTCCAGATCCTGGTTTGTGGCGCAAACCAGACGAAAATCACTTTTGATTTCCCGATTGTCGCCTACCTTCCTGAAGCAATGCTCCTGCAGCACGCGCAAAAATTTCTTCTGTACCGCGATTGGAAGCTCCCCCACTTCGTCCAGAAACAATGTGCCCCCGTTTGCACGCATAATCAGGCCGTCCCGGTTGGAGACCGCGCCGGAAAAGGCTCCCTTGATGGACCCGAACAATTCTGACTCCACAAGATTTTCAGGCAGGGAAGCGCAGTCGACGGTGACGAATCGCGCCCCGGCCCTGTCGCTGTTGTCATGGATGGCCCGGGCAAACAGCTCTTTGCCTGTCCCTGTTTCCCCAGTGATGAGCACGGACAGCTCACTGTCCGCGGCATGGGCCACCTGGTCCAGGCATGCTTTGATTCTGGCGCTGTTGCCGATGATCCCGTTGACTTTCAGGGCCTTCAAAGCCGAGGAAGCCTTGCGCTTTTCCCGGTACTGCAGCGCTCGGATCAATGGAAAAACCATCGATTTCAAGGAAGATGGTTTTTGGATATAGTCCCAGGCCCCGCTGCGGATCGCGAGTTCCGCGCCATCCGGGTCCGAGTCTCCGGTGATGATGATTACTTCGGGAGGCATGACGCCCTTGTTGATCATGGGCAGGGCATCAAGACCGTTGCCGTCGGGCAGGCGCACATCCAGAAAGACGACGTCAAAATCAGTACAGGCGGCGATTTCAATTCCGTTGCTGATGGTGTGGGAGTATTGAACCTCATGTCCTAGCCGCTCAATCTTTTTGGAGAGTACGCTGCAAATGATCTGATCGTCATCAATGATTAACACGCGAGCCATATCAACCCCATGGATGTTTTTGGCAAGTCAGAATCCGGCCTTCGTTATGATTATTCAGGCTCGTGTCGTGGTGATTCCAGCTCTTGGTTATGAAGGAAGAAGATGCACCCGGAGCCGCTGATTGGTTCAATTAAAAACACGCAAGAACCATCCCGGAAAACAATGAAATGCTGTCACTGCTCTTCAATACACCTCTAGTTCGACAGTTTGAATAAAAAAACTGCAGCCCGAGGATAACCTGGGCTGTTCGTGTGGACATTCAGCCAGCATAAGGAAGCAAGTTCTATGCCCCTCTCGCCTCTTGTCCTGGCGGTGTAGGTTTTTCTTGTTTAATGCGGAGTTAGGGGAAAAGGATCAGTTTTTAAGCACATCGCGGTTCGCCAAAGGAACGTTGCAAGCAACGGAAGTGTTGCATTTGTGTTTCAAATGAACACATTCAAAAATTCTGAACAAGCTGGTGACGGATTTCCTCGGGGTTGAGGTCCTTTCCTCGCGGTCATGGGCGGCGTGAGATGCTCCTGCACGGACAATAAAGCACCAAGTCGAGTCATCAGCGCTCATGACACCTGATGTTTAAACCATTGTAACCATTCTGAAAAATTAATCTTTAAGAGCAGTAGCGTTGCATTGCCTGGAGATGTTCCGGGCTCATTTTTGTGATCACCGCGCTGATCTGAATTGAATAGGTCAGTTTCTCAGCACGATTGGTGAGGCAGGAGGCCACATACTCCGTATCTGCGTCTGAACAACGAAAGCGGATTTTGGCGGTGACGTTTTCCAGGTCCAATTCTTTCAAATCTTCGTCGTAATCGTAAAGAGCTACGAGCATTCCCTCCATGGAAATATTTCTCACAATTGCTTGTGATCTATACACTTTTCCATCTTTTTCCATGTGAATGACTGCTGGCGCCAGTACTTCTTTGCGGGGAGATTTTCGCAGATCCGGATTAGCCTGTTGCATTTTTATTACCTCGATAGCGCTGGGACGTAACGTTGCGGAAATCCGTTATTTCTGGCCTCTGGCGGCCTTAAAGCAACAACCATGCCACCAGCAGCTATTTAGCCAGTATTAATTTCATATCTTGTTTTATGCTTTGTTTTTTGACTGTCGTCATCATCCGCGCCTTGATGAATTGCCGCAGGCGACAGATTGTATTTTTTTAAGAGATCATACAACGTCGGCCTTGAAACTCCCAGCGATTCCGCAGCCTTGGCGACATTCCCCGTATTATCCTGAAGAGCGGTTTGAACCATTTGCCGTTCCAGCATCTCCCGACCCTGTCGCAATGTGGTTCCCAAAGACAGTTGAGGACGAGGTGTCGACTTTTCCGACTTTTCCGAAAATCCAAGATCTTCTGGTTCAATGAAAGATGTATTGGTCATGATCACGGCACGTTGAATCTTGTTCTCCAATTCCCGCACATTACCCGGCCATTCATAGGATTGCAGGCAGGCTACGGATTCGGGACTGAAGCCGGCGCTTTTCCGATTCAATTCCCGACAATTTCGCTGCAAAAACAGATTCGATAAAAGAAGAATGTCTTCGCCGCGCTCCCGCAACGGCGGCAACTCTATAGTCACGACACCAATCCGGTAAAACAGGTCCTCCCGGAATGACCCGTCGGCCATGGCTTGGGCGATGTCGATATTCGTGGCGGAAACGATGCGTGCGTCCACCTGGATGTCCTGGCGTCCACCAACCCGCTGAATCACTTTTTCCTGAAGAAAACGGAGCAGTTTGACCTGCAAGGCGAGAGGAAGCTCGCCGATCTCGTCGAGAAACAGGGTTCCCTGGTGGGCAAACTCAAATTTGCCTTGAGTTCGAGAACTGGCTCCGGTGTAGGCTCCTTTTTCATGTCCAAATAGTTCGGATTCCAAAAGATTTTCCGGAATGGCGCCGCAGTTGATGGCCACAAAAGCATTTTTGCGACGCGAACTCTTGGCATGAACGGCTCTAGCCACAAGCTCCTTGCCTGTTCCTGACTCCCCGGTAATCAGGACGGAGGCTTCGGAATCAGCAACCTTGCGGATGGAGGCAAAGACGTTCTGCATTTTTTGGCACTGGCCGATGATCCCATGACCATCATCCAGACCATGGCATGATTGGCTGTGCAGGTGGCGGTTTTCTTCTTCCAGGGAGGCAAGGTGAAAGGCCCGCTTAATGATGATTCGCAGTTCGTCCAGATCAATGGGCTTGTGATAGAAGTCGTATGCTCCCATTTGCACGGCCTTGAGAGCGTTCTCGTGTCCGTCGTTTCCTGTAATGACTATGACTTTTGTGGTATTGGCCTGTTTAAGAATTTCCGAAAGACACCGGAAACCTTCCTCAGAGCTGTCTTCATGAGGAGGCAGCCCCAGGTCCAGGGTAACCACGTGAGGCTTGTGCTTTCGGAAGAGGTCAAGGGCATGATTCGCGTCAACTGCCAGCGTCAAGCTGTAATCTCGCCCCAGGGCCCACTTGAGCTGTTTTCGAATGTCTTCGTTGTCGTCAACGACAAGCAGCTTGTTCATGTTTTCGTCCCGGGCGTTACCTCGCACCCGATTTGGAATGGTGCTTAGCGTAATCCACATTCCAGAATATTCGGACAGGGTGCAAGATGCGGGTTACTTGGAAACAATAATTTCGAGACCAAGCCGGTTAAAAAAATGTGGAACTTCTCATTTCGACGAGACCATACTGATTCTCACCATTGATTCATTGATGCCGAAGTGATCATGGACAGGAGGCCATGACTATAGGAGAAGACGGTCAGGAATGAGCGGGTGCATATTTTTTGTGCATGCTGATATTAGCATGTTTTATGCCAACCCCCAACGATTCAGCATGGCATGTCATCTGGGGGCGAGTCGGACCAATTTACGCCGTTTCGGATGTTAACCCATGCCAGGATGACATCCCTCGCCTGTCTTCATCCCTATGCCCATCTTCAGCACTATGGGATCAGGCGCGGGATGCCGCAAAGCCGACGACCGAGTTTGAAAGCCGCAAGTCGAGTAAAGTCGGACCTCAACCGAGGAGTTGCGCAGAGGATCTCCCGTGTTCGAGCAGATGTAAAAAATCCCGACAAAACCGGGCAATTGAAAAAAAGCGCGACACATGTGTTTTTTGGGGAATAAATAATGTTATTTGTATAAAAAAACAGGAAGGATGTATTCTCCGAGAGAACATAATCCCGCATGCTCTCAACGTAAAATCGAGACATGCACTGTAAAAATTTTCGACAACATCCTTGTCTGTACGCATTAATCACGCAAGAATCCAAATTTTTCGGACTCGAAGTTCGCCTGCTTACACTTGATGAAATAGCGTGGAATCATTCAAATCCCCATAATGCCGCGACAGCAATCGGTTTTGCCGGCAGCGGCTTGCAATCCGGACAATAAAGAGCGGCGTGTTCGGCCCTGAGTTTTGATTATGATTTATCAAAAAAATACAAGAATTTCGGCAATTGGCATACATCTTGAAGATTACTCATCACAATCCGGACGCATTCATCAGGACATTTTTTCTGGTTTGCTGAAGTTTCCAGGACCCAGGAATGTGTCTCTCGCATGACGGGAATTTCTCCTGGCCGGAAAAACAGACCCCAATTATGATACTCAATACTCCAAAAAATTTCTCTTCAATCCAGCCCCGGGACCGCCTTGCCATGGTTTATTCAAACCTGGATGAATTACAGGTCAATAGTCGGGCGCATTGGCTTGGCGCAATGAAAAGGGAAGCGTTTTGCATCAGCATCACGAATCCCGAATCCAATGGCCACGCTTGTTTTCAATCGATGCACAAGGAACTGCTGGAACATGGACTGCGCAAAGGTCAAGTCGAGTTCTTCGATCCGCAAAAGTACATGAAGTACGGCAAACTGGTATTGCCCGTGTTCTTGGAAAAGCTTGAACAGAAGGTCGAGACAGGCATTCAGCAAGGTTTTCGAGCGGTAGACATTAGTTTTGACATGGTCAGTCTGCATTTGGTCCTGCAAGAATTGCGGGATTTATTGCAAATCATCACCAATGGGTTTCTGGAACGCCACCCCAGCGCGATCTTGTTTCAGTTTCCACAAGATGGCCTACCTTCCGAAACATTCAATACTCTCCTCGAGTTCAGCCCGTTCATTGTTCTTGGGGGACGCATCCGGCGCAACACTCACCCGCTTCCTCTGGAGAATTATCCGGCAAAACCAGGGAATCAGGCTCGGGAAGTGTTGCATGTCATTGAACAGTGGAATCAGGTAATGGATCAGAATGCCGCGCTCTTCACTCTGCTGGACAAGCATGGCCCGGCACTGTGCCTTGTCGATCATCAGGATGAAATAATTCACTGGAACCAGGCATTTGCCGTGCTGACGGGGCTTGGCCAGGACGGCATCCGTGCACCGGTTCCCTTCGCTTCCGTGATCGAATCTCCAACGGAGTGCGATGATCTCCCCTCCGACTCGGAACTGCAACGCCGCACCTTTTCCGGAAAAATCAGAACTCGCGACGACAAGGAAGGCCCGGTAACGCTGTACATTCATCACATGCCCGAAACGGCTGGAAGAAATTTCTGGAACAGGCTTGTGGTCGTTCGTGGACATGATTCTCCAACATTGGATCAGGACGGAGAGGATCAATCCGAGTTGCAGTACAGGCGCTTATTCGAGATGTCGCGGCGCGGTCTGGTCAGAGTGTCGGCCGGCGGAGTCATCCTCCATGTCAACCAGACTTTTGCGGATATGCTGGGATATAAAAACCAGGAGGGGTTGCGGGGACAGGACATGAACTGGTGGAAGAGGAGTTGCGTCTCGGCCAATCAGTGCCGTGCAATGTTCCAGAAATTCCAAGAACATGGGTCGGTTTCCAAATATGAGATGGAAATGCTTGCCGCGGATGGACAATCTCGCTTGTTGCAGTTTGACGGCTTCTCCGCGGGCAAGCGGGATGATCCGGGTTGCTCCTTCATTGCCGTTGTCGAAGATGTCACGGAGCAGAAAAGTTCAGATCAGAAACTGCTGCATCAGGCCTTTCACGACCATCTCACGGGCCTGCCCAACAAGGCTCTGCTCATGGACAGGATCGACATGGCCCTGCAGCAGGCCAAACGCAAAAAAGACAGCCTGTTCGCCCTGGCCTTTCTGGACATCGATAATTTCAAGACCGTGAACGACAGGTATGGCCATCTTCTGGCCGACCAACTGCTGGTCAAAATATCACAAGTTATCGCGAATTCCGTGCGCAACGTGGACACGGTCTCCCGATTCGGCGGTGATGAGTTTGTCGCCCTGCTGGATGGCATAGAGGATGAAAGCGAGGCCATGAGCATTCTGAACCGAATTCGCGAGGGCCTGTCCATTCCTTTCCCGGTCAACGGACAGCGGGGGATCGTCTGCACCGTGAGCATTGGCTTGGTTCTATCCATGGGATACACCTCGGCCACGGAGATGTTGCGGGATGCCGACATGGCCATGTACAAAGCCAAAACGCAGAATAAGGGCGGGATCCATCTTCTGAGGCCCACTTCCGGACGATTGGCTCACCGACGCGACACGCTCATGAATGATATCTCCAGAGCCTTGGATCATGGTGAATTCTGGCTCCATTACCAGCCGATCTATCAAATCAACGGCAACAGAATAATCGGATTTGAGGCCTTGATTCGCTGGAAACACCCCAAGCTCGGCTTGCTGCTTCCGGACGAGTTTCTCCCTTTGGCCGAGAAAAACGGCCAAATCATCCCATTGACCCATTGGGTGCTCGGCGATGCGTGCTCACAGATGCGCACCTGGCAGCTGAACTACACCTCCGAGCCGCCGCTGACCATCAGCGTCAACCTTTTTCTGGATCAATTCTCAACCCCCGGTCTCGTGGAAAGCGTTCAGTCCGTGCTCGAGGCCACGGGGTTGGATGAACGAAGCCTGAAGCTCGAATTCTCGGGCAAGGCATTGGCGATTACGGAAAATATCGGCGAGTTGCTCATCAGGCTGAAGGAGTTGGACGTTCAGCTCTCCATCGATGACTTTGGCCTCGGCTGCTCAGCCTTGCTGCATCTTCAACGATATCCTTTCGTGCCCATCGACAATCTCAAGATCGACCGCTCGGTGATAGGCAGGTTGACCGATAGCAATGATTATCTTGAAATGGTCTGGACCACGATCATGCTCGCCCATAGTCTCGGGATAGAAGTTGTTGCCGAAGGCGTGGAGACACGTCAGCAGTTGTCTCTGCTGCAGGAAATGAACTGCGATTACGCCCAGGGGTATCTGTTCTCCAAGCCCCTGGAGAGCAGGCTAGCGGGGAAGCTGCTGCACAAAAATCTCCAGAATCCACACTACGCGTTTCCACGGGCGAAAAACCTCGCACCGGAGCGTAAAACACTTGAACCGGGGATGTATCGGAATATACCAGATGAACAACATTTCCTCATATGACCGTATCCAGAATGAACTGCGACACAACCCGAAAACCTGGCTCGTCACCGGTGTAGCCGGCTTCATCGGCTCCAACCTGCTGGAAACCCTGCTCCGATTGGACCAACAGGTGGTCGGCCTGGACAATTTCTCCACCGGCTACCAGAAGAATCTGGATGAAGTTCGAGACACCGTCTCTCCCGAGCAATGGAAAAAATTCCGGTTCATGGAGGCGGACATCCGTGATGCCGGAGCCTGCGGCCATGCTGTCTCCAATGTGAACTACGTGCTGCATCAGGCGGCTCTCGGGAGTGTTCCGCGATCCTTAGAAGATCCCATTGAAGCCAATGAAAACAACATCACCGGTTTCCTGAACATGATCACAGCCGCGCGGGATGCCGGAGCAGAGCGCTTCGTCTATGCCGCTTCCAGTTCAACATACGGTGATCATCCGGGTCTGCCCAAGCGTGAGGACGCTATCGGAAAACCGCTTTCTCCCTATGCCGTGACGAAATACGTGAACGAGTTGTATGCCGAGGTTTACTCGAGCTGTTACGGCTTCCACAGCATCGGCCTTCGCTACTTCAACATCTTTGGCCCGCGACAGGACCCCGATGGAGCCTATGCCGCGGTAATTCCCAAATGGTTCGCGGCATTGCTGCAAAGTCAGGAGCCGTTCATTAACGGAGACGGAGAGACCAGCCGGGATTTTTGCTATGTGGACAACGCCGTGCAAGCCAATATTCTGGCCGCCTGTTCCAGCCAAGAGGAAGCCCTGAACCAGGTCTACAACGTGGCTTTCGGCCAACGCACGACTCTGAATGAGCTGTTCGGGTTCATCCGCGATCTGGTTGCGGCGCACCACCCTGCCGCCGCTGAAATCAAACCCCAATACCGGGACTTCCGAGCCGGCGACGTGCGCCATTCCCTCGCGGACATCGCCAAGGCCGCCCGCTTGCTGGGCTTTCATCCGAAATACTCGGTCCATGACGGCCTGAATATGGCCGCCCAATGGTATGTCCGCTCGATGGGCGCTGGTCAATCGTAAGAGAGATCCTGAATCAAGGAGTCGCGACGCCACCTTGCCGGATGAAAGGAAGTCGCACATGAATATGCCTCAAGGTTTGCTTCGCCTCTTTTTCCGGATGTCCGACATCAAAAAGCGCCGGTTCTTGGCTGTATTTATTGATCATTGGGATTGCGAAGGACCTTTTGAGAAATCAGCTCGACTGGCGTTGAAAAGCGGTTTTGATAGGATTTTTCTTCATGGAGCAGGGATACAATTCGAATTTGCATCATCAAGAGCGCCGACGAACAATACGGATCCGGCGTTCAGCCCTGCTCAGAGCGAACCTGGACGACATCAATCGTCCCAGCATCAAGATCGCGGAAACCAAGCAAGAACTGGAACAGGCGTATGCTCTGGTCTATAAGGAATATCTCGAACAAGGATACATCAAACCTCATCCTTCAAAACTCGCCTACAATATCTACAATTTCTTGCCATCCACTTGCGTATACATCTTTAAAAGCTATTTGACGGTTATTTCCACCCTGACTCAGATTGCGGACAGCTCGGAATTCGGGCTTCCCATGGACGCTCTGTACCGGAAAGAAGTCGATCGGTTGCGCAACCAGGGCAGGTTCGTAACCGAACTGTCGGCTTTGGCGACCCCAAAAGAGATGCGCTGGTGCAACTTGATGATCTACCTAGCCAAAACCATGTTCGAATATTCCAAGCTGACCATGGTCAATGACATATGCATCATGGTCAACCCCAAGCATGTGCGCTTTTACAAAGCCATCCTCCTTTTTGAAGATTTTGGGAAAGAGAAATTTTATCCCGCGGTTAATGCTCCGGCGATTGCACTGCGCATAAACTTCGACAAGATCGATAAACGGTTGAATCAGGTTTACAAGGATTATGATTTTGAAAGCAACCTGTACAATTTCTTTTGCAAAATGAACAATACCACGCAGACTCTTTACGTGGACAGAATTTTTGCCAACAGGTGTTCACCCATGAATGAAGAAACATTCCTGTATTTCGTAAACCTAAAACCAAGGATCTTTGATAAACTGCCGCCGAAACAGATAGAATACTTTCACAAACTGTATCCGAGTCTGAAGTTGAACAAGCCAATCATAAAATAGGGACCACATCAGGGAATTATTGGAAGTCTATCATGAAGAAAATCATCACGTATCTCTTTGTATTGATGTTAATGCCTTTTTCAACTCTGGCGACCGAACATGCCCCCCCCTCCGGTCGGGAACTTGCTCAGCGGGTTCATGATCGGGATGTCGGGCAGGATTCGCAGAGTCGAGTGGTCATGGAACTTATCAGCCCTGGGAGTCAAAGACGGGTTCGCGAGATGACGATGCTGACCAAAGAGGACGGACCGATCCGGAAATCATTCATTCGCTTCACAGCGCCGGCGGACATCAGAGGAACCGGTTTTCTCTCCATCGAGGATGGCCGGGGCTCGACGGAACAATTCATTTTTTTGCCCGCCCTGAACCGCACACGGCGCATTGCCGCCTCCCAGAAGGGGCGCAGTTTCGTGAATACGGATTTCACCTATGAGGATATGGAACGCCGTCCTGTGGACGAGTCCGAACATCAACTCGCGGGCAGTGAAGATCTCGAAGGAGTAGCCGTCTGGATTCTGGAAAGCAGACCCAAGCCGGACAGCGATTCACTGTACGGGCTGCTCCGAATCTGGGTTGCCCAGGAATTGGATGTGCCCTTGAAAATCGACTATTTCGACAAGCAGGATCAGCATATCAAGCAATACCGCGTCTTGCGCCTGGAGGACATCCAGGGAATATGGACTGAAACCGAGGTCGTCATGGAAGATCTGACCTCCGGCCACAGCACCATCCTGGCAACCAAGGAGATCGAATACAATCTGGGTTTGGCGGACAGCCTGTTCACTCAGCAGAATCTTGAGAGATGGTAAAATGAAAATAGTCTTGTAATAAGTGTGAAACATATATGCAGATTATCCGCCTCGCCTTGTTCATCCTCACGCTGTTTTTATTGCAGCAGGGATTTCCTGTCCATGCTTTGGCAGCGGAGCAGGCCGACACTGAGCAGAAGGTTGCCCAGGCTGAAAGTCCCGGGGTGCTGATGTTCTCCCCCCCCGCCGATCAGCCCCGTGAGGCAGGTGCCGCCGCATTGCCGAAAACCATCGACCTGAGTGGAATCGTGGAACTGAAGACGGCTCTGGATACTCGAAAAACCGCTGATTTCGAACATACCCGGATGCTGCGCAACAGGATCCGCCTGGAGAGCAGGTGGACGCCGGATATCTACCCGGCTGAAGCAGCAACTCCCACGAATCTGTTTTTTCTGGCATCGGTCCAATCCGACTATCTCTGGTTCGGACCGGATAACAAGACGGATGATTATTATCTGGAACTTTTCGAGGGCTTCATGCACTGGTCCAGATTCCCGTGGGAGATCCGGCTGGGAAGACAGCGGGTGCGCTGGGGCAAGGCTGACGGAATCAGCCCGGTGGACAACCTCAATCCGCATGATCTGCGGGAATTCCTTCTCCCCGAGATCGAGGAGCGCAAGCTGCCCAACTGGATGGCCAGAATCCGCCATTTCTCCGATTGGTTCACCCTGGAAGGCGTCTACATCCCTTTTTTCGAACCACCCAGGCTGGACTACTTTGGAACGGACTGGGCCATGTTCGGACATCTCAAGCAAATTCTCCGGCAATCACCCCTGCCGCCGGAACTGCAAGCCCAGGTTGATCATCTTTCGGTCACCGAAAACAAGCCACCTCGCCGACTGACCACCGGAGACTGGGGCATTCGAACAGCCAGGACGTTCGATGGTTGGGACGTTGCGGCAAGCTACCTGTATGCCTGGGAAAAAATGCCGCATGTTCTCAATAATCCGCTGACGCATCTCGCCTCCGATACGTTCTCCCCTCATCCGCCGACGTTGCCGCCAACGCGGGCAGGCTCCGGGATCGACGGGATCGACGTGGAATATCGGCGATCCAGCATATTCGGACTGGAGATGGAAACCACCGCCAACGGGTTCGGATTGCGCGGAGAAGGGGCCTATTTTGATCGCCGCTCATTCCTGACGCGGGACCTTGTTTCCATGGACAAGGCGGTTTTGCATTACGTCCTTGGGGTGGATTACCTCGGAGAGCAGGACTGGTATGTCAATCTGCAGTTCGGACATCATGTGGTTTTCGGATATGATCCAGAAATCCTGTATTGGAATCGACACGACTACTCCGTGAACGGAGAAATCAGCAAGGAATTCTGGCGGGGCAACATCGAGGCCGTGTTCCGTTATTACTATAATATCCGGGATAAAAGCGTCATGCTGAATCCCCACCTTGTGCTGCGGTACTTCCAGAATTGGGAGCTGACCCTGGGACTGGATTTTTTTGAAGGTGGATCGGATACCTTTCTGGGGCAATATCGCAACAATGACCAGATCTATTGCATAATCAGGTACTATTTCTAGCGAGTCCCCATACTACATACTGCTGACGAGCTGACATCAAAACAAAAATCGGAATCGAAAACAAAGCCATGTGAAAGACTCCCCAGGAGCTATGTCGCGGGGCGATCTTTTTTCAGCAGAATGATGGCCGGAAGAAGAATCAGGTCTCCGATCAGTGCGGTGACCATCACCAGTGCGCTGAGCAGGCCGAAGTAGATTGTCGGCACAAAATTGCTGAAGACCAACACGCCGAATCCGATGCTCAGGATGACGGATGTCGTAACAATAGCCAGCCCCTTGTTCATCACGGCCTGTTCCAGGGATGCCGCAATGGGCAGACCTGTCTTGCGGTGCGTGTCGTACTCCATCAGAAAGTGAATCGTGTCGTCCACGGCAATACCCAGGGCAACCACTGCGATCAATGCCGTGGATGTATCCAACGGTATGCCCAACAATCCCATGATGCCGAAATTGACCAGCAGGGGAAAAATGTTGGGCACGAAACTCAACAATCCCATCTTTATTGAACGCAGCACCAGGAACATGATCAGGGCGATGACGCCCACAGCCAAGGCCAGGCTGGCCATCAGGCTGTCCAGCAAGGCCTGGATCACGTTGACCTGCTGCACCACGTTTCCGGTAATCCGGATGGCAATGCCGTCGGCTTCCAGTTCAGCCAGGAATATTTGCGTCGCCTCAATCAACTCCGCCTGCCTGGCCGAACTGGTTTCGGACAGTCGCAGCACGATCCGGGCATGATCAAGAGACCTGTTGATGTAGTCGTCGATGTCTCGCGAATCATACAACAGCAGGTACTGGGCGATCAGGTCCCTTTCTTCGGGCACGACATAAAATTGCGGGTCCTCATCATGAAAGGATTTGTTCATGTCCTTGATGTAGTCGGCGAAGGAAAGCGATGTGTCCACGCCGGGCAGGCCGTGCATGAACGACTGGATGGCGTCCAGAAGCAGCAGGTTCTCCGGCTCGCTGAACGCGAAATCCGAATTGGCGCGCAACGAGATATCCATGGTCGCCACGCCGCTCAGGTGTTGCTGCACAAAATCCAGATCCTGGCGCAACGGGCTTTCCTTCTTGAAATACTCCAGAAGATTCGTCTCCATCTGAATTTTGCCCGCAAACCAACCGGAGCCAATGACTATCAGCAGAACCACGAAACAGATCCGGACATGCTGTTTGCGCACGAAGCGGCTTGTGGCGAACAAGATTCCGGAGAGGCCGTGTTCCGTGCGCCTGCTCCTGTAGATCTTTGATGGATTGCAGAACAAAATCAGCGGAGGAAGCAGGAAAAAGGAGAAAAAGAATTCAAGAAGCATCCCCATGGAAGCCACATAGGCAAACTCGCGGATCGGAAGCAGGGTGCTCACGGACAGCGAGAAAAAACCCACTGCCGTGGTCAGAGAAGTCAAGAAGCAGGGCAGGATCACCTTGTCCAGCACCCGCCTCAGGGCTGCGTGCTTATTCTGTTCAGCTCCCAAATAATCCTTGTCGAGATAGGAGAAGATATGGACCGTGTCGGCCAGGGCCAGAGCCATGACCAATGACGGCACCACGGAAGTGACATTGTGCATGGCCGTGCCGGTGAGAGCCATGAAGCCCACTGTGGCTCCCAGGCAGAACATGATGTTGACCATGGCCAGCAGCGTCAGCCGAAGATTTTTGAAAACAGCCAGGATGACCAATGCCACGAGGGTGATGGTCAGAGGAATGAACGTTGCCAGGTCCTGCTGCACATACCGGCTCAGGAAGACGTTGCTGACCGTGTTTCCGGCAAGGTGAAAGCGCGTTCCTTCGGCTTCATGTCTTGCCAGCATGTTGGCGACGTCATCCAGGAATCGCCTTCGAAATTCATGGTCGTCCGGATGGTCATGGGGATAGACGATGATCGCGAGGGTTTCGGCGTCTCTGGAGATCAGGTTGTCCAGGTACAGCGGCGTGGACATCGCCTGTTCCCTGAGACGCTCCAACCCCTCCCTGGTATCCGGAATGGTTTCCAGAAACGGCCGCACATCAAAAAATTCCTGAGCCCCGTCCACATAGTCCACATTGGCCAGGCTCTTGACGTTTCTGGAGCCGGGATGGCTTTCCAACTCCCGGGTCAGATCCCGCAGCAGATGCAGGTTCCGCTCGGTGAAGACGTCGGGTTGTCGAAAGGCAATGACAAAGAACTCATCCTCTCCGAAAATCGAACGGATTTCCTCGTAGTAGGCAAAGTCAGGGTCGTCATCGACAACAAAATAATCCACATTGTCGATGGTGGTCAGCTTAGGTATCTGCAGGAAGAAAAACAGCCCCACCATGACGCTCGCCACAAGGGATGCCAGAGGGTGCCGCACGACAAACCCGCTGATCGATTTCATGGGAATACCACGGTGATGACGGCTGATGGAAATGACCCGAAAAGAAACAGGCTGAATATCCGCATTGTGGGTTCGCCTCCTGATGGAGCAGGACTATTGGGATGCGGTGATCAGACGCCAAAGGGGTCGTAGCGCCCCCTGGCTATGATCATGTCCGGATCCAGAGTCCGCTTCAAATCATGTACGACATCCCAGAAGACATCGGATCCCTGAGCAAGTTGGGACATGGACGCGATGGAGGCCCTGTAGGGGATATAGCCGGCGCGCATCACTTCACTGAACAGGGCATCATAACACTCCCGGGCTCTTTTTGTTTCCTCGGGATTGGTGCGGTCGTAGGCAATAGTGGTCACGGCCACCATTGCTCGCTCCGTGATCAGGGAGACGGTGATCAGAGGTTCGAAGCCATATTCCAGAAAAATTGGCGACAGCTTGCGAACCAGATCTCCGGCAGCGTTGCCGGTCATGGGCATGATCGGCGAAATCCAAAGGAGTCCGGCATTGTTCTCCAGCGGGTCAAGAGATGCGGGTTCCTCCCGGCCGCTGATGCGCCATAACGTGCCGTACAGGAATGCGTCCGTCGGCTGCCCCTGGAGCAGGCCTCCGACCTTGACCAAAGCGCCGAGCATTATCTGCCACTCCTTCCGCCAGCCCCGCTGTTCAAGGATCCCGAGCAGGTTACGAGCCAGCAACAAAGAAGTCGGGCCGACAAAACGCACCCGGCCCAGGGAACCCAAGGCCTTGCGAATTTCCCGACGCACCGCACGCACTTCGCCTTTGGTGCCGTAGATCGCGCCGCTGATATTCCAGGCTCCGAAGCCGCCTTTTTTGCGCATGGAGCGGCGCAACTCCTCGGGCAGCGGCGTTTTTCCTCCGGCCTGGCTCCAAGGGTAGCGCTGGAAGGAAGAAATGATTCGCACGTCGTTTCCGATGTGCACCAGGCTTTTGACTTGACCGCGAAGCTTCAGGGGCCGCAATGCGTCGACCATCCGGGGCAGGTCATCATCCTCGGGCATGGACAGGAAGAACATGTTGAAGCATTCCGGCTTGGGCATCAGCCAGATTCCCATGCTTGTCACTATGCCCAGATTGGACTGGGTGAACAGACCGTCAAGGTATGGTCCGAGCGCCCACTTGAACACGTGAGTCGCCTTGGCTTCCCGGTAGTGCCCGTAACCTGTCTTCACCACCCGGCCATCCCCCAGAACCACCTCCATGCCGCAGGAGTGATAGAAATGATCCCCGTACGGGGTGTGGCCGAAGCCTCGCTCCAGGGTGTTGCCGACAATGCTTGCCTCGGGGCCGGAACCGGTGCAGTCGAACCAGAGGGGGATGTTCCTGCTTTGCAGTTCGTCGTAAAGCTGTTTCTGGGTCACGCCCGGCTCGATGACGGCATAGGCCAGCTCCTGGTTGACCTCCAGGATGCGGTTCATCCCGGTGAGATCCATGATGACCTGACCACTGGTCACGGCGCAGGCATCCCCGTAACCCCAGTTTTTTCCGCGACTGATGGGGTACAGGCTGATCCCCGTTCGGCGGGCAATGGCGACGATTTTCTGCACCTCCTGGGTGGAATGGGGATAGAGCACGCCCAGGGGAGTGGTACCTTCCGGCAAGGTGCAGCGGGAGTACGTGGCGATGACGTCCTGATCCCGGCGGGCCCTTTCCGGCCCGAGCAGTGTCTGCCAGTCCTGAAAAGCTTGATCAACATCCGGCTTCACGACTAATCCTTTTTATGATGGACGACGATGGTTTCCGTGGATGAGCGCATCTCATAAGTCACGCCGCGCCAGGTGATACGATTGGTGAACAGGGAATGGATTGTATTCGCCAAGGCCAGCATGGACGCCGGCGGCGCCAACAGAAGATATTTCCAGGCCATACCTCTAATCCGAGTTCCATACTGGGGCAACATGCGCTCCACGGCCGGAAGCAGCACGTATCCGCCGATCATTTCCATGGGTGCCATGGCCAGCATCAGTATTGCACCGGTCAGGATCAACGGGTCGCGCACAAATCCTAATACAAAGGCAAGCACCAGAATCGCGCCAAGACAGAGAATGGCGTTACCCATGCCGTGCGCCAGGGCAATGGTCCGCCACAGCGCCGGGTGATAGATCCGGGTGATGATTGTTTGGCGATTGGTCCATTCCAACATCTCGGAAAAATTGCAGTCTTCATGGATGGCCACCAGGCAATGAGGCACGAACCGGATTTTCAAACCATGTTCACGCACGGCCAAGGTGATGGTCATGTCGTCGGAAAGCGCAGTGCGCCAGATTTCGGGTATCTTGCATTCATGAAAGACGGATCTGCGAATTGCCATGGCGCCTCCCCAGGCATAATTGGCCCGCGGATCGGTGAGAAAGACCACGCCGCCTCCGTTCCAGGCCGAACGCAGATATGACCAGAGGCCGCCCTTGACCGGGAGATACCATCGAAATCCAGTGGAAAGCCCCACTCCAGGCTCTTCCAGAGGCTGGACGATGCGCTGCAGGAAATCCGTCTCCGGACGGGCGTCGGAATCTAGAAAGACCAGGATTTCGGAATCCGGGTCAACAACCTCCAGCCCCCGCAACTGGTTGTTCACCTTTTGACTCCGGCCCTGGGCCACCCCCGCAACCTCCAGTCGCGCTGACACATTAGGGTGTTCTTGAATTAGTCGTCGGAGTTCCGGATAGGCCGGATCATTGTCCTCAGCCGTGACGAAAATCAACTGGAACTCCCGGTAATCCTGATTGAAAAGCGCGGTGATGTTGGTTTTGAAATCCGGGTCGAGGCCTTTGCAAGGAATGATCACGGAAGCCTTGGGAGCATGAAGAGCGGCTGGACTTCTCAAGTCAGCGGCAATGTGCTTTTTGAACCGATAGGCCAGGACAATGGGCATGGCCGAGGCCGCCAGCCCCAGGATACCGAGGATCAAGATCAGAATGTTCATTGTCGTCCTGGTGGTATTAACTCGACGCCATGATTCCTGTCGTCAATTGTCGAAGATTCTCTCATGGAATGTTGCCACCCGATTCACTTCAGCTGACATGCGTCGTGGCTCAGCCGAGTTGTCAGGATGTTACGGATGATTTTCGTAACTGCTATTAACTCCGGGCAATTGAACCACACGAAAAGCACATGGCCGCAACCTGCCGGCATCACGACCAAAGACCTCGTTCGCGATGCATTCCATTCCGGCATACCGGCACGGGCCAGCGTGTGAACGCTATCCAGGCAGCACGCCCCCGATGGTTTGTTACCAGACCTTTAATGTGCAATTACCGAATTGGCCGTCTGCCTTTGGCCAATTTTTTTTGCCGGAACTCCCCCCCAGATTTCCCCGGGACCGATTCGGCTTCCCTTTGTGACCACCGCGCCCGGCGCGACTATGGCTCGGTCTTGAACACGTACATCCGGCAAGATCACGGAAGTTCCGCCGATTGTGACCTCGTCCCCGATAATGATCCGCCCCAGATCCACTTCGTTGCCGACGACCGTGTGCGCTGTAAGGATGCAATCTTCTCCGAGCATGGAATAGTTGCCGATTTGCACCAATGTCGGCTCCAAAATTTTCCCTCCGACCATAACGGATTTTCCAATTTTGGCTCCAATCATGGAATAGGCCGTGCCGCGCATGTTCACGGGCACGAGGTTGGCATTGATCAGTGGCCAGAGATGATTCACGTAAAGAAAACCGAGCAGTTTCCAGACCACCGATCGACTGTCGGTTCCAAGGGCAAAGGCACCTTCCTCAAGAGGCCAGAGTGCGCGAAGAAGATAGAGTATGCCAATGGTTGAAAAGACAAAAACAAACCCAAAAATCGTGATCAGGAACACTGCCTGGAATCCATGAGGGAGCAGCACGGGGCCATGGATCAGCCAAGCGGCTCCAAACCCCAGCCCTAAACATATAGTGCTGCAACAGGTACTCAGCAGGATATCCGAAAACGTTATTTTCATGACCTTCTCCAGCGGTTCATGAAAAAACTTCTGTTAGTTGCTCCGAAGACAATCTGGATAAGCGGCCCCAGGTATTCCACAGTTGAAAGCCGCCTTGCGTCGCAAGGCGGCTTTCAACTTGGCAATGGTCCGCCATCAAGAATTAGCCTTCGCGCCGACGAATTCTGGCAACTCCGGCGAGGCCCAGCAGGCCGAGGCCCAGCAGGAGGATCGTTCCGGGCTCAGGAATTACGTAGTAAGTCGCGCTTCCGGATTCAATCGAAAAGTTCCAGCCATAAAGAGGATTCATCGAGATATTGCTGGCTTCAAGACGCAAATCAAATCCACGGTCTCTTCCAATATCTGCCAGAAGTGCATCGTAATTGCTCAAGTGAAGTCCGACCTGAAGAAGTTCCGCCCACAGGCCGCCGACAACATCAAGATAGCCGAGTGTTTCAGCGCGTGCGTCAGCGGGATTTAAGTTCGCTCGAAAAAGATCAGTCTGATCGGCAATCGGATTGCCAGTGGTAGCGGTTTCTTCGACCCATAAGGCGCCGGGCTGGAAAATCGCGGACAAAAGAAGAGTTGAACCAGTCGGCATGTCTTGAGCAAATGTGTCATAGGCTCCGAGACCGCCAGGGTTTGGTCCAGACATCATAGCGGGAATATAAGCATTCGTGTCACTCCACCATAATTCCAGATAACTTGTGCCCATATTGCTGGCGCCAAAATAGCTGACATTATCTGCGCTCTGAGTACCTAGCAAATTTCCAAAACGCAGGGCGAGATACCCATCTCCATTAGTTGAATAAAGTGGGTCATCCCAGGGTCCGGCTACAATATTCTGATTCGGTCCAGAAAACAGATGAGGTCGAATCTCACCAACTTGAGCAACTCCCCACAAGTAAGGCTGCTCATGATCTGACAAATAGCTCACACCTTGTGAGGTAACAGCTTTATGCCAGTAATTTAAATTCAAGTTGATCGCCTGAGCCTTGCCGACCATGACCATTCCACTCAATAACACTGCCGCCAAAAAAACCGTGAGCAATCGTTTCATGACTCCAACTCCTTTCAAAATTTTTAAGAAATTTGACCCCGCCTTATCCTATGGCGAGAGATAAGCAAGGGTTGTGCCACGATATAAATACTTAAAAATAATAATATATTTTTTATTTTCTTTGAAAGAAGCATTTGAACTGTAAAGACTCCCGACATCGTACTTTTCCAGAAGACTTAAAAGTGAAAGCCCCAGGCCACCATCAAAGCCCCGAGGGGACCAGTACTTAAGGTTTTCATGTAAAGGCGGAACCTAATGGGAGATCCTGAGCTTCAATATGCAACTCGAGGTATTCAAACTACGCATTTGAAAGGCTTGAAATCATGATCATTTCATGAACGCCCTCAAGCGCCACGCTGAAGGACTCATTTATTCTTTTTAAATGAAGAAGGTAATTATTCAGCACTCTTGATTGCATGGCATGAAGTGGTCCGGCTTGTCTCGATTTTTTGGCATCGCCTGTCTGACTGAGTCAGGATCCGTTCATCGAACCATTGCTGGGCGCTTAAAGCGCCAAACGCTGTTTATTCACGCAATGGTTCGAATGCTACGAAGCCGACGAAGGAGTTGTGAGGCCGAAAAATCGAGACAAGCCGGACCGCTGGCAAGTAGTTGCTGAAGAAGATGCCAAGACGAAGAGCTGTAAAGAATGCCGACAGGTGCGGGTGTAAAATTACCCGACAACACCCTCGGCAGACGGGCATAATTTTTTATCCGGCTTCAACAATACACAAGCGAATTTCTTCGCCAGGGCGACGCGAACAGGCATACATCACGGGCAACCGTTACCAGCACCCTGATCAATGACTGCTCGGTACCGTCTCCACGAATTGAGCATTGACGGTGCATGTTTTAAAATCAGCTCATTATTGGAGCGACAAGATGAATGAACTGGAATTGAGGTTTATGCTTTCCTCAAGTTTTGGTTTTCCGCTATCCAGAAGGAAATGTATTTACCCGTGCCCTAAATCAAACTTGCGGATGCTGATAGGTATTCATTCAGCAAATTTTGATCTCCGACACAAACAAGGCCAGCTAGTCTTGATTTGGCGATTTCGCATCTCTGATTGAAGTCAGGATTGGTTCATCCCGCGGCAATCCCGACGCAGGCATTTGTTGTCTCCAGCACTATGGAAATGGCGAGGGATGTTACGAAGCCGGCGACGGAATTCGAGCTGCCGCAAAACCATGGTAATCAAAATCTCAAGTGAGTAATTGCCTGCGGACATGTCATCCCCATGCGCACAATTCCCGAATCACAAGCCGCGGCGTTCGCAGCGTTGCGGCCAGACGCAGCATTCGCTTGAATGGATGCCGCTTTTGAGCAGTCCGTTTAAGGTTGCGGTTTTCCATGGAAGCGCCTTTTTTATTGATCACTTTCCTGCTTGCCCCTCATTGAGTTTGTAGTTGACTCCGGTTTTGTCACGGATCAGCTCCCGCTGAGTTTTAGCCACGATACCCTTACAGCGCATGACATACTTTGTGTTGTGTTCAGTTACTGCATTTGCAACACTTATGTTGCGTGCAACGCCAAGCCGTGATGCGTTTCTCATCCTTGGCCATCTGGCTTGTCCCTTCCTAACGATATAGAAATACTACATATTGTTTCATCTAGTGTGGTTCCCAATGCGCTGGGCATGGAAATTGCTTAATGTAGGCAATGTTGTGGACCATCTTGGTGAAGAACGCACAAGCGAGAGCAGGTAAAGGGTAAAGCAAGAACGCCATGTCAATCCAGATTCACAAGTCGAATCAAGATGGCTCACGGCATCTTTTGTTCATGAAAACATAAACGAGTACATCTTCGGCAAACAGACGGAGGGCGAGAATCATTCACAAGCGATAACCCGTTTCATTCAAATTGGACCGAAATGCAGCGTTTGCGAATCATGCTTGAACTCGCTTGCGTTGCCGGCGAAACACTTCCCTTTCACATAAAAAAACATTTAACACAGGGAGTAGAACCATGGACGAATTCGTGAAACAATCGTTGGAAATCGTGAAAGCACAGGCTGGAATCCGACCGATGACGGAAGAAGAGATGACCTCCATGGTCATGAAGATGTCGTCCAGCTTAAAGATTGCATCAGATATCGGATCCGGCATGGCAGGGATGGACGAATCCAGTCCCGAACTGCAGAGCGATCCCAGGAAGGTCATCAAGGAAAAGTCCATTACTTGTCTGGAGTGTGGAAAGAATTTCAAGGTGCTGACGAAAAAGCATCTCGCTTCACATGATATGACCCCGGATGAATATCGCGGCAAATACGGCTACAAAAAAGGAACCTCGCTGATCGCCAAAGGTCTTTCCAAGGCGCGGCGAAAAAAAATGCAGGAAATGGAGCTTTGGAAGAAGAGAGGCCCCAGGACCAGCAAGTAGACAATCATTATTCACTTCCAGCCCGGATTCCGGCTGATGACCATAAAAAAAGGCTCTCTGAGGAGAGCCTTTTTTTATGGTCATCAGCCGGTTGATTCGACAGCCATGCAATCAACGGATTTGAAGCAACAATTAATCTTCAAAACCCGTCCCACAAGATGATCAATTTCCAACCGACGGTTGGAAACTAAAAAATATCACCTGGGCGAAAAAGCCCTTCGTGCTCCCCGTGAGCACCGGGTTCAATACTCAACGTCTTGTTGTAAGAAAAAATAGTCAATCCGAGGCCAGATGCTTCTGAACGGATTTGACTTTGGCACCCATTGCGTCGACACGGTTGCGGCGGCAGTCCAGCCGTAGATAGACTAGAATCCGGTCACAATCCTTGGCCAGATCATTCTGACAACGACTGACCACCTCCAGCACCTGATCCCATTCCCCTTCAATGACCGTGGACATCGGACCAAGTTGATACGCCAGGCCGCTTTGTTCAATAATGGTCACGGCCCTGGCTACGTATGGCGCCAGGCTTTCGCCTTTGTCCATGGGAAAAATGGAAAGTTCAGCCAATACGTTCATAATTTTCTCCAACTCCGGGACGTGCCGGAACAATAAGTTGCACGGATAACGAACCTCCCTCCAGAGTTGCCTTCCAATCCCACCCCAGGCTTGACGTCAGTGAGCGCACATCAAATTCATTGAAGATGGGCTGTGCAGGGGCTTGCACCGGCCCGGATTCTGGAGCGACATAAAGTTGGAACGCGGCTCCGTCAGTCAGTGGGCTGATTGTAAGCTGTAATTTGAACGAGATTTGGGGTTCCGTATTCTGAAAGAGATCGAGAAGGGTGACCAGCGGCTCCTCCAGGCTCCAGGTGATGGCCAGAGGAATTGCCATGATGTGGGGCGGAGCCGGGTCCGTGACAATCGTCGTTGAAAAATTGTGCTTGAAAAAAAGATGGTATCGCCAAAACTCGAGAAACCAGTTGCCGAAATGTACCGGATCGATCAACTGGTTGTTTCGGCTCGTGTAGGTATCGCGCCAGGCAAGCGCTTCAAGCTGAGATTTCAAATCCTCCCCGATCCGTTGCAGTCGGAAGCACTTTTCACGCAGGTTCGGGCGAATGGCTTCCAGGTCATCCTTGTCCAAAGCTTTCAAAAAAAGTTCGGTCTGCATGGTCAGAGCATGCAACGGATTGTTCATGTTATGCACAATTCCGTTGACCACGCTGCCCGCGGCGCTCTCGGAACGGGCAAGAGCGAATCCCAAGGCGGAGTTGCTCAGGACCACTGCTTGCTCTCCCTGATCCGTTCACGCTGCTGCTGAAAGACAAAGCGAACAATGGCTTCGCGGTCCGCCTCGCGGATGGACGTGAAATCCACAGCCCAAGCCGATGAACCGTTACGCTCGTCTCGGCGATGAATGCGGCCCATGGCCCCGA
Organism: Desulfonatronum thiosulfatophilum; assembly: GCF_900104215.1. NCBI lineage: Bacteria > Pseudomonadati > Thermodesulfobacteriota > Desulfovibrionia > Desulfovibrionales > Desulfonatronaceae > Desulfonatronum > Desulfonatronum thiosulfatophilum. Next base: position 82,031 of record NZ_FMXO01000019.1, read on the forward strand.
CAATCTGCAGTGGAAACTGACTCAGAAACAGGACCATTTCCAGTCGCTCGTCCAAAGTGAATTCCTTGTCGGCAAGGAAAATCAGGCCGGCGCCGCTGATTTCGATGATATTCATGGGCACGGGAAAGCTGTTCTGGATGAGTTCCTGATTGGCAAGGCTCAGCAGCATGTCCAATTTGGAATTGATGGTTTCCAGAAAGTCCAGCAACGCCTCCGGCAGATTTCCTGCCTTGGGGCGGGTAGCCATGCTCTGCATTTCGCAGCCAGGACAGCCGCGATAAAGGGGAAGCGCATCCCCAGGCGGAAGAACGCGTAATCTGCCTTGAAAAAATGTGTCGACTCTGGAGTAGTTTCTCTTTTGCTCGCTCATGCCTCCTCCGTAAGCGCCTCCCAAATACCGTTTTCCGTTTCCAGGACCATGGCCTTTACCGGACAAAGACTGGTGCACAAGCCGCACACGGAACATTTTTCACGCAAAAACAAGACTTCCCGGGTAGCCACATCCATACGCAGCGATTTGGTCGGACAAAGAGCAGTGCACATTCCGCAATGGACGCAGGATTTTTCTATTCGACGAATCTTGTGAGCAACCGGCGTGATGCTGACACCATGATCGCGCAAGTAACGGAGCCCCTGACGGCACTGATCCCTCTCCCCAATAATCTCTATGGTCATCTGGCCTTCTTGCTTTGGAGAGATGCGCGCCTTGAGTATGTTGAACGTCAACCCGTAGATCCGGGCCAGGTTGCAGACTACCGGCTGGTTGGAGACATCGGGCGGGAAAGACAGACAGATGGTTTCTTTTGTTTCAGACATTGATGGTTCCTTGAGTTGGGGGGCGAGGGGCTATGGGCTATGGGATGAACGTTGGTTCTGGGCTATAGCCTATCACCCCTCGCCTCTCGCCCCTCGCCCTTTATTAATTCTGCTGCTCAGCCAGCAGATTTTTCGCCCTGGTGGCTTCAGGTAAATCCGGAAAGCGGTTGATCAGGTCTTCCAGAACCAGAGTCCCGGCCCGGTCCTTGCCCAGCCGGTAAAAGGATACGCCCTGCTTGAGCATCGAGGCAGCATACTTGTTGCTTTGGGGATGCTTGCTGATCACATCCTGGTAGGCCAGCACGGCCTGCCCGTAGTCCTCCATCTGAAAAAAACTTTCGCCCTGCCAGAACAAGGCATTGGAGACCAATGAGTGATCGGTGAAAGTGCGGACGAATTCATCCCACATCCTCTGGGCCTGAACATAATCACGGTTTTGAAAAGCATCCAGAGCCCTGTCGTACAAAGCCTGGGCCGTGTCTTCCGTCATCGGCGGTTGAGGCCGTCCCGGCGCCGATAGCTCAGGCTCAAGCATGGCTCGCTGATCGGGTCGTTCGGCAACGCCCGGCGCGTCAACTCCCTGAGTCGGTCGCGGTCCGAGATCCAGGGCCATCTGGCTGGCAATCATGGCCACGGAACGGTCCAGGTAATCTACTTGGCGGCTGAGTTCGGCGACCTGACCCTCGCCTTCTCCCCGGCGTCCATTCTGGACCATCAACTGAAGCTCCTCCATCTGACCCCGCATGGTGGCGGTCTGAACCCGCAAGCTCTCGATTTCGGCCCACAAATTGGCCTGGGTGGCGCGCATGGGAGTGCTCACGCCCTCCATTTCGGCCAGCAGGCGCGTCAATTCCTGGTCCATGGCGGTCAACTGTCCCTGCAGTCGACGTTGCTGCTGATCCTGATCCCAAACCCGTGCCGACAGAGTGTCGACCTCGGTCCTGGAAACCGTGCAGGCAGATGCGAGCAGGCTGAGAAAAATAAGGAATATGACTGTTGGTTTCATTGGTCCCTCCGAGCTCGTTTACGTCCCCAGATCAAATATGCCAGACCGCCAAGCACAGGTACGAATACACAGACCGCGATCCAGACCATCTTTTCCTGATGCGTGGTGAAATCGGCATGAAAAGAATGCCAGATGGCCCACAAATTCGGCAAAATCGGCAAGGCCAGCAAGGCCATAATCAATATCAGCTGCGACGGTGGCAGGTCGAACATAGTTTTCCTTTGTACATGAAGTGATTGATGAGCGCTCCTGGCATACAGCATGGAACGCCGTGGTCAAATTGTTGTTAGGCAGGCGTTGCGACAAAAACGGCAGACCCGACAGCGAAGTCATGGGCATTTGTCGTGATCATCCTGAACAACTATTTATCGTCGGCAAGGCCATAGCGCCGGGTGCGGTAAACCGACACCAGAAGCAGGACGGACCCGATGCTGATGGCCACGTCGGCAACGTTGAACGCCGGCCAATGATATTGGCCGATATAAAAATCCAGAAAGTCGATCACTTCGCCAAGCCGGATTCTATCCACCAGATTGCCCAATGCGCCGCCCAGAATCAATCCCAGGGCGGTAAACAGGACCTTGTCTTCCCGGGGAACCGTGCGCAACAGATGCAGGATCAGGACAACAGCCAGGGCGGTGACGGCCATGAAAAAATACGGTCGCCACGCGACATCCAGATCGTGCAGAAAACCGAAGGCCGCCCCCTTGTTCATCACGTGCACCAGGTTGAAGAAACCGGGGATGACGGGCTTGGATGACCAAAGGGGCAGCGTGGCCGCCACCCAGAGCTTGGTGATCTGGTCCAGCACCAGCACGCCCAGGGCCAGGAAGGAAACAATGCGATACCGAAGCTGCATCTTACCGGCCCTCCAAAGCTGCCTGACAACGGGGGCAGACCTCGCTGGGGCCGATAAAGGGCATCGTCATATCCTCGCCAGTTCCAGCCCCTGGCGCAAGCTCCTCGCTGAACACCCAGCAGCGGGGACATTTTTCGCCGGGCGCGGACGCCACTCCAATGCGCAATCCGCTGACGTCCTGGCTGATGAATGCGTCTCCGGGAGCATCGCTCTCCGGTTTCACCGTCACCTTGGACACGATGAACACCTCCCGCAACATTGAAGACATGGACCGCAGCACCTCCAGCAGGTCCTCATGGGCGTAGAGGATCACTTCCGTGGCCAGAGAATGCCCGACAACGCCGGATTTGCGGACCGGCTCGATGGCCTTGGTCACCTCCGCGCGAACCTGGACTACCGTTTCCCAGGCCTGGCGCTCCTCGGAGGACATTTTTCCCGCTGCATCAGCCTGAAAACGCAAACCGAACACGCTGGAGGAGCCCGCACGGTATTCTTCCGGCAGGTGCTGGTAGACTTCTTCCGCGGTGAAACTCAGGACCGGGGCCATGTCCGCCAGCAATCCCTCCAGCAGGCGCCAGAGCACCGTCTGGGCGGAGCGCCGGTCAAGGCTGTCCGTGCCGGATACATAGAGTCGGTCCTTGACGATATCGAGGTAGAAAGCGCTTAAATCCGTGACGCACATGTTGTGCAGGGTGTGGAAAACCTTGTGAAATTCATACTGTTCGTAGGCCTCGACGATCCTGGCGTGCCGTCTGGCAAACAGATCCATGGCAAAGCGGTCCAAGGGCGGCATCTGTTCCAGATCCACGGCATGCTCCGCGGGACGGAAGTCGAATAGATTGCCCAGCAGAAAGCGGCAGGTGTTCCGGATCCGACGGTAGGCGTCCACCAGTCGGTTCAGGGTTTCCGTGGAAATGCGCACATCGTCCTGATAGTCTTCCGAAGCCACCCACAGCCGCAGAATCTCCGCGCCGAACTGCTTGATGATTTCCTGCGGTGCGACCACGTTGCCCACGGATTTGGACATCTTGCGGCCATTGGCATCCACCACGTAGCCGTGGGTCAGTACCGCCTTGTACGGCGCAACGCCCCTGCTGCCCACGGAGGCCAGCAGGGAACTGTGGAACCAGCCGCGATGCTGGTCCGAACCTTCAAGATACAGGTCCGCCGGAAAGCGGCATTCCGGGCGCTGTTCGAGAACCGCCGCGAAACTTGTGCCGGAATCAAACCAGACGTCCAGGATGTCGTCCTCTTTCTCCCAGTTTGCTGAACCACAGTCCGGACAGGCCAGGCCCTGCGGCGCAACCTCTTCCAGGGACGCTTCGAACCAGTAGTCGGCTCCGCGTTCGTGATCGGCAAAGCGATCCACAACGGAGAAGACCCAATCCGAATCGGTATAGGTATGTCCGCAGTCACCGCAGATCAAGGCCACGATAGGCACGCCCCAATTGCGTTGGCGGGAGATGCACCAGTCCGGGCGGTTGGCGATCATGTTGTGAATGCGCTCCCGGCCCCAGGAAGGAATCCAGCGCACGTTCTCGTCGATCTCGTGCAGGGCCTTTCCCCGCAGATCATCGGCCTGCATGGAGATGAACCACTGCATGGTGGCCCGAAAGATGACCGGCTTGTTGCAGCGCCAGCAATGGGGATAGAAGTGGGTGATGCGTTCCTGGGCCAGCAGCCGGCGGGACTGGGTGAGGATCTCGATGACCTTGGGATTGGCGTCAAAGACGTTCAGGCCGCCCACCATTTCGGTCTGGGTGTAGAAACAGCCGCGGTCGTCCAGCGGGGACAGGGTTTCCAGGCCGTAGCGCAGGCCGGTTTCATAGTCGTCGCGCCCGTGGCCGGGGGCGGTATGCACGCAGCCCGTGCCGGCCTCCAGGGTCACGTAACTTGCCAGGACCACTGGAGAGGGCCGATCATAAAAGGGATGGCCGGCCTGCAGGCCTTCCAACTGCTGTCCCGTCGCCTTGCCCACCACTTCAGGTTCCTGCCAGCCGAACGTTTCCTGCAGTTTGGCCGCCAACTCCTCGGCCACGATGAAGCACTGACCCGCAACGCGAACGAGGGCGTAGGAAAAATCCGGATGCACGGCCACGGCCATGTTGTCCGGGATGGTCCAGGGCGTGGTGGTCCAGATCACGATGGAGGCGTTGGAGCAGTCCGCTCCGGGAAAGATTTCGTCCAGCTTGGGGTCGTTCAGCGGGAAAGCGACGTAGATGGATGGGGAGCTGTGTTCGGCGTATTCCACCTCGGCTTCGGCCAGGGCGGTTTCACAGGAGCAGCACCAATGCACCGGCTTCTTGTTGCGCACCACCGCGCCCTTGGCCATGAAACGGCCCAGTTCCCGGGCCGTGGCCGCCTCGTAGGCCGGCTTCATGGTCATGTAGGGATCGTCCCACGCTCCGAACACGCCCAGACGTTTGAACTCCTCGCGCTGGATGTCCAGGTATTTCCAGGCGTATTCCCGGCAGCGCCGCCGGATTTCCAGGGTCGAGACGGCCTTCTGTTTCAATTTGAATTCCTGCTCCACCTTCAATTCGATGGGCAGGCCGTGACAGTCCCAGCCGGGAACATATTCCGCGCGCAATCCCTGCATGTTGCGGGACTTGACAATAATGTCCTTGAGGACTTTGTTCAAAGCCGTTCCCAGGTGGATATGGCCGTTGGCATAGGGAGGTCCGTCGTGCAGCACATACTCCCGTGCTCCGGCATTGGCCTCAATCATGGCTTGATATGCATTGATTTCTTTCCAGAAAACCAGCATCTTCGGCTCGTTCTGGCTCAGGTTGGCACGCATCGGAAAAGTGGTCTGCGGCAGGTTCAATGTTTTTTTGTATTCGGTCATGGCATGCCTTTCATAAAAGTATCGTGGTGAAAAGAAGCGGTCTCAAAAACACCGCAAATATTTGAATTATGCAGCCCCGGAAGTCAAGGTAATCCGCTTTGCGGACAACAGAATCCGGACATTGAACAGCAGTCTCCATCTATACCATCTTACTCCACAAAAATACACCTCTACCATCTCAGCGATGACAATATTGCCTGCTGACCGCGATTACTTGTCCCAGTCCGCCACTTCGTGATTTGAGGGGTCACCACATATGAACGCTATATGGTGGTTTAGATAGTCGAGCCTGAAAAATCCGATATTTTCGTTACAGGATCATCATAGAAGGCTGACGGGTTGTGGTGCCGAAAAACAGCCAAAGCGTAAAAAGGGCAAAAAAGTGTTCGAACTTCCGAATCCACTTCCTGAAATTGAATGCCGCGGCAGCCATGAACAGGTTGATCGCGTCGCCGAGAACCCCTTTCAGGTAGTTTCGGGACAAGCGATGATCCTGTTTCAGGTGACCAATTATCGGCTCTATTCCTGCTCTACGGCGAAAACGCTCACGGGCGATCCGCCGTTGATAGGGGCTATCGCTTTTCTTCGGAC